>NZ_JADYVV010000099.1:0-25390 GCF_020194035.1 Bradyrhizobium sp. BRP56 | reverse complement strand
AGGGAATCCACGAAAACCAAATCGCAAGGTTCTGACGCCCAAAGCATCAAAACCTTGCAATCTGGAAATGCCCCTTAGCCCAAATCGAGATTCCCGATCAGTGGCTTAGTCCTTCTTCACGGACGACTACTTAGGCACAGCATCTGACTTTGCTGGTTCGCGCGGAAGTTCATGTATAAAAAACAAAATAGTGCGCCGAAATCTAAAGAACGGGCTATTTGCTTTTATTGACAGGTGTGGCTTGGTTTTTCGGCCCGCGTGGAGGCAATAATCAACGAGGAACAGCTGCGCGCCCTCGATGGGGAAGTCGTATACGTTCAAAACGAGTTCGAGCATAAACCTACTGACAGATTCATCCGGGAAGAACACAAGATCGTCGGCAAGACGGTTCTCGCATTTTCCGATTGCCTTGTTATTTCTGTCCCTTTGCACTCCAAGGTCGCCGATTCTGAAGGGACTTTCGACCTAATAATTAGGGAGCTGACCAGCTACGCCTGGCCCAAGGCGCGTGCGTGCTTCGCGGCATCTTGCTTCGTGGCGGCGTTGACCTGGGATTTTGGTACCGGCGAAAGGACGCGCTCATCAGTCCGGCGCTGGTTCGTGCCTACCGGCTTGAGCATGCCGCGTGCGTTCCCATGATTGCCATCACGCTCGATCTCCAGACATATCTCTCCGATCACCCGCGTCGCAAATACTACCGCGATGATGTCGACCCGACCCCGAAAACGCTGGTGCAGTACAGCAACCTGCCGAATGACCAGACCCAATGGTTCATCAACTACCTTCGAATCTGCTTGGATACGATTGAGCCTAGAGGCGCTGATGCGGTTCTTGCGGACCGCGCAGACGCCGATGACGGGGGACGTAAATGAGCTGCGTCAAGCCAACATGCGAGCGGTCCATGACCGGACCGGGAGCGATACGGCCAACTTATTGTCACCTGTAAACGACGCAGATGCGTGTGGCCGCAGCACCAGTCGGCGCGACGCTGCCCGTTGATCGTTCCGCGCCGGAAATCGGCGCTTGCCTAGGGGCGCGACAGCACCGTTGCGGAACGGCCCGCCGCGAGGGTTGCGCTCGCTTCCGGCCACCCCAAGGGCGATCCCGCCGGCACGCTGCCGGTGTCAGTTTGGCAACCAATGTCGGCAACCGGACATGGTCGTGCAGCCTTGAGCGGCTGAAACCTGCGATTCTGTAGCCCGGCATGCAGTTTGCAGTGAACGGTTCCGCAAGATATCGCAAGCTGCGCTGGTCATGCGTTGCGTGCTTTCCGCCGCTTCTGCTCGAGGGGCGATAGGCGTGCGAGCGTGGCCGATCGGCCTCATCGGAAGAGAGTTTATGAACACGTCACTCCTCTCCGCCGTGCTGCCTTCGATTGCCCGCGCCACGTCCACGGCGCTTTCACAGGAGCCAACGACGATGGCGGCGGCAAATGATCCATCGCTCTGGCTCGAGGACATCGAAGGAGAAGGCGCGCTGGCTTGGGCTCGCGCCGAGAACGAGAAGACACTTGGGGTGCTCCAGTCAGATCCTCGGTATCGGCGCTTCTACGAACAGGCGCTCTCCATCCTGCAGGCCAAGGATCGGATTGCCTACGTTTCGTTGGGACGGCGTGGCCTGGAAAACTTTTGGCAAGACGAGAACCATGTGCGTGGCATATGGCGGCGCACCACTCTGGAGAGCTATTGCAGCCAGGATCCACAGTGGGAGACCATCCTCGACGTGGACGCGCTGGCCGTCGCCGAAAACAGGAACTGGGTCTTTCAAGGTGCCAGCTACCTTCGGCCCGAAGAACGCCTCTGCCTGATTCATCTTTCCGACGGCGGCAAGGATGCTGCGTCCATCCGCGAGTTCGACCGCGAGACCAACTCCTTCGTTACGGACGGCTTTCATCTTCCAGAAAGCAAGCAGAACGTCAGCTGGGTCGATGATGACACAGTCCTTGTTGCACGGGACTGGGGCGAGGGGTCTTTGACGCAGGCCGGCTACCCCTTTGTGGTGAAGGAGCTCAAACGCGCTCAGCCGCTCAGTGGCGCTCGCGAGATCTTTCGCGGCGAGCCTACCGACGTTCAGACGCTGCCCTTGGTCCTTCGAGACAGCGAAGGTCAAGTCCATGCGACCGGCGCTATCCGCGTCATCAGCTCCGTCGAGCGTGATTATGTGGTCTTCCGCCCCGATGGGCCCATCAAGCTCAATCTGCCGAAGAAGGCCGCATTAGTCGGGCTCGCGAGCGGCCGCCTGCTTGTGGAGCTTGACGAAGAATGGAAGCCCGATGACGTCAGATTTGGGGCCGGCTCACTGATTTCGTATGACTTGGCCGAATGGAAGCAGGATCCGCTACGCGCCAAAGCTTCGCTTGTCTTCCAGCCCGCGCCCCGCCAGGCGCTGAGCGGGCTCAGTCGCACGAAGAATTTGTTGATCCTGACGATCCTTGAGAACGTCCAGAGCAAAGTATTCGCTTATAAATACGATCGGGGAGCTTGGTCGGCGACGCTGATCCCGCTGCCGCAACATACAAATGTCAGCGTGTCAGCCACGTCCGAGCAAGCGGACCGGGCGATGTTCACCGTCTCGAACTACCTCAGGCCGACGTCAATCTGGCATTTCGATGCCGATACCCAAAAACTCGAGGAATTGAAGACGACACCTGCTGCCTTTGATGCATCCAATCATGTCGTAGAGCAGTTCGAAGCGACTTCGCGTGATGGCACGGCAATTCCCTATTTTCTGGTGCGGCCGAAGGACGCGAGGTTTGACGGCGCCATTCCGACGCTTCTTTATGGCTATGGCGGGTTCCAGGCTTCGCTTCTGCCTTCCTATCTCGGACCCGTGGGGCGGCTCTGGCTCGAGCAGGGCAACGCCTATGTCGTTGCGAATCTGCGCGGAGGCGGCGAGTTTGGTCCTCAATGGCATCAAGCAGCCCAGGGGGCAACGAAGCAGACGACATGGGATGATTTCATTGCCGTTGCCGAGGACCTGATTCGCCGCAAGATCACGAGCCCGCGACGGCTGGGCGTAATAGGCGGCAGCCAGGGCGGCCTACTCGTTGGTGCCGCAATCACCCAACGTCCCGAGCTCTTCAACGCGGCGATCATCCAGGTGCCGCTGTTTGACATGCTACGATACACTAGCCTCGGCGCGGGCGCCTCCTGGATTGCCGAGTACGGTGATCCTGCCATCGCCGAGCAGCGTTCGTGGATCGAAGCCTACTCACCCTATCAGAAGCTGGTACCGGGCAAGACCTACCCCGCTCCTTTCATTCTCACCTCCACCAAGGACGACCGCGTCCATCCGGCGCACGGCCGCAAGGCTGCTGCGAGACTAGCTGCGCTCGGCCAGCCCTACTTCTACTACGAGAACATCGACGGAGGACACAGCGCCGCGGCCAATCTGGTCGAACATGCGCGTCGACTAGCGCTTGAATATACCTATGCATCGAAGCGGCTTTGTTCTGATTAAATTCGGCGCAAGTGACGAATCGATGCAGATAAATCCGGGCCGTTGCATATCGTTACGTCACCTCGTTCCCTGGCTGAATTGATCGAGGCGGACGGGAGGCGACAGCAGAGAGCCATCCAATCAGCGGCTAAGGTACAATGCCGGATTTTGAGAGTGATGGGCACGAGAGGCGTGCGAACGCAAGCCCGTCAACTAGCAGCTCGTTTCTGCAGCGTGGCGAGCCCCGGCGGTTTCTCCGTCGACGGGCAAAGTATTGCATAGCATGATTGACCCAGCACTCGTTGTCCCAAGTCGAATGCTCGTTCCATCTTTTCGGAGAGAAAGCGCAGCAATGTCACGCCGCCAAACGGGATTTTTCATATTGGCGCACCAGGAGCTACTACATCCTAAGCGTCCGTATGCCCCCGATCGAGACCAGATCGAAACCGAGGCAGGGGGCTTGGTCGGTGAACTCACGTTGATAGGCCATGTCGAAGAGGTATCAGTGGCCAAGTGCGTCAGGCCAGTCGCCGATAGCGTCCTTGGTGCCTAGGAAAAATCGGGCGCATCATAGCCCACTAACAATG
The DNA here is from genome assembly GCF_020194035.1 of Bradyrhizobium sp. BRP56. NCBI lineage: Bacteria > Pseudomonadati > Pseudomonadota > Alphaproteobacteria > Hyphomicrobiales > Nitrobacteraceae > Bradyrhizobium > Bradyrhizobium sp. BRP56. Next base: position 21,365 of record NZ_JADYVV010000099.1, on the reverse strand, counting down.
ACTCATCGCAGTCTGCGACGGCATGAAGTAAGTCAGATGCGCAAGCTTCCTATTCTGAAAAGTCTCCATCTGTTTGAGGCGGTCAGCGAGTTTCCAAGCTTCTCAAGGGCGGCCGAGCGGCTAAACATGACGACCGGCGCGGTAAGCTACCAGATGCGGCTTCTTGAGGATTGGTTCGGCAGAAGGCTATTCGTTCGCCATAGCTCGGGCGTGCGGCTGACATCCGACGGCGAGCAGCTCAAGCGCAGCTGTGCGAGCGCGTTCACAATGCTGGAGAAAGGATGCTACGAGCTACGAAGGAGCGATGGAGGACGTTCAGTGGTGGTGGGATGTTCAACCACATTTTTGTCGCACGGCCTGTTGCCCCGGATCGGTCGGTTCCGCCAACTGTATCAGGATATTGATTTTGTCTTTGAGACCTGTGCCGATCTAGACGCGCTGGCTGTTGGGGCCCTGGACGTATTGTTTGTTTCCGGCCTGTTCAAGCGACCGCTACCCGTCCGTGAAGTGCACGTATCGAACGAGATGATTGGCCCTGTTTGCGCGCCTGCTATGCTCGAGACGATCAAAGGCCCGGCAGGCATTCTATCAATTCCTCTCCTTCACGAGGCCGCCAGGTTGGACGGCTGGAACGAATGGGCAAGCGCAGCTGCAATATGCTTGCAGGAGTCGCGCCACGTCGTGTTCGATACATTTTCCTTGGCTGTCGAGGCGGCAAAAAGTGGGCTTGGCGCCGCAATATCTCCGCAAATTCTGGTTCGAAGCAGCCTTGAGAAGGGAGAGCTTGTGGCTCCGTTTGGCTTTGCACCGGTCGATCGCTCAATCTACATGTTTGTCAATGGGCACGCGCGAAATATGGCGGCTGTTAAAGAGTTTGAACGATGGGTCCTGTCAGAAATATTCAGTCAGGATCCGCTATCGTCTTTGCAGGTTGCAACTCGAAAGATCGAGCAGGCCACTCTCAATTAAAGCTTCCCGTTAGGCCAATGCTGGCGTCAAAGCGTTGATGACCATCATGGGCAACGCATCACTCTTCCCGGATAAGGGGTCGGAAACCCGTGGCGCAGTGCTAAGAAATGAAGGATTGCAAATGAATCGTCGACATAGGCGAGCCCATTCGCGTACTTCGCATTCTCAGGTGCGGGGCCAGGGCCACTCTTCTCGAAGATGAGAACGGGTGCGGACTGATGATCCTGGCCAAGCCTCTCGATGAGTGCGGTTCGTGGCTTGGCCCAGGCAATCCGACGAACGTCCAGCCTCGCAGCGCGGCTTGGAAATGCGGACAATATCCCGTCCAACAGCAAGCATTGCCAGCAATAGAATTCTCGGCCCGGCAAGGCCGGATCTGCAAAGGGGCGTTCTAAAAGGAACAGCTGATCCCATGGCATCGTGTGCATCCCCGATCTAGCGAGCGACAGGACATGAACCTTGAGAATGTCTTGATCTGACCACGGCAAGGCTCGCAACGGCGAAAGCAACAAATGCGCTCGCCGCGCATAGCAACACGATCATGCCGAAGGGGAGCTGATCACTCAAAAGCGACAAAGCGATACCATTTCCCGCGACGCCGCTGTAAGTGCAACATTGAAATAACCCGGAAAGGCGGCCGGCCCGTTCCGGAGCCACTGACGAGACCATGTGGGTGTGAGCGGCAGCCGCAAATATTTGGCCAAGGCCGAGCATTGCGCTACTTGAGGCGATGACTACGGGCAGGCCAGCGTCGAGCGACATGATCGCAAGGCATGCCGCAAGCAGCACTGCAGCCCCGGCGATGGTTGGCAAGGCGCCGAGCAGGTTGAAAATCGGCTTGACGGCGAGCGCCCCCAGCAAGGCTAAAACACCATTGGTCAGGACGATCGTCAATAGAACGCTTTTATCGAGAACCCCGTCAGCTGTGGCACGTATTGCAGGATAGACATTGATGATGCCGGCGCCGAGGTTGAGCAGAAAGACAGCTAAGAATGCGGGATAGAGAGGGGCTAGGTCGAGGACGGTTCCGGAAGGCTGCGCCTCAAGGACTGCCGGTGTCCTTTTGAACTGCTGCTTGATGCCAAGGAGCACGATCAAGGACAGGATGATCGCCGACATGTTGAATGCCAAAACGCCAGGCAAATGCAATCGGTCGGAGAGCATGGCACCTGCAAACATTCCAAGCAGATAGGTGAGCCAGTCGATATTGGCAATGTTGCGCAACACCGAGATCATGTCGTCTTCTGATGTGATACGACGGAAGAAAGAAACCTCTGCAGACAAGTAGACAGGCTGCACCAGGCTCAAGACGCCGAGTGAGGCATAGCTCAGAAAGGTATCGGCGCCGTCGGTGCCGAAGATGACGAGCAGCGCGCAGATGCGAATAGCATTGACGATCATCATGACGGAGATCGGATTACGGCTGTCGACCAATGGCGACAAGAAGAGGCTCCCGAGCATGATAGGCGCAAAAGTGACGGCAACGCCGAGACCCGCGGCGCTCATGCCGGATTGAAGAAGGCCGATCAGGATGCCGATTCGGAATGCCCAGCCGCCGATCTGCATGATCAAATGTGACAGATAAACGAACTGCCGTGTGCTCGTACCAGTCATCTATGACCTAGCTCATCGAACACGTCATCGAGTGGATATCGCTTGATGCGGAAGCGAAGATGAATGACCCAGAACGGGCATGACGAGCGCTCTCGCAATCGCACGACTGGTCAAAAGGCGTCATAGCTGCCTCCCTGCCTTTGGCAGGCGGTGTTTCGGGGCCAAATGCCCGCCAACGCGGACCTCTTGTGTGGTCAGATCTTTCGAGTGCGCACCGCTTGTCGTACAGCAGGATCCGCTAGACGCTGCGCAAAGCTTTTCAGGCGCAGCTACCACTACCTGGCGATCCTGCCGCACGTCGCTCGGCTTCGACGGCAAGGACATGAGCCGCGATCTCATGAGGGCTCGGCGGAAGATGCAGAAGCTCGGTCCCGCCGCAAAGTCAGGTCAGCTTGCAGGCTCGCCTGGATGTGTTCTCGAGTGAGGAGGTAGTCTGGATCTCCCCCAATCTCGACAGCGACCGTGGCGTGGTTCAGCGATATGTCAGGCCGACCCTCGTTGAAGTACTCGATGGCGAGATTGTTGTGCGTGAGTGCATGTCGAGGATTAAGTTCAAGGGCCCGAAGATAGTGCGCTATGCTCTCGCTCGCCTTACCGAGCTCGGAATAGGCAAGGCCGAGGTTGCTCTGTAAATCGGGATTCTTGGAATCGATACCGGCTGCCGCTAAATAGGACTTCAGAGCAGCTTCCGGCCTATCTTGCCGCATCAAAATGTTGCCCTTCTGGAAGTGAGCTCGCCATTCGTTTGGCTTGATGACAAGCGTTCTGTCGAGATCGGCCAGGGCGCCTGCGGCATATCCCATTCTGTTACGAAGTGCGGCCCTGTTCAGATGGGCTTCGTAATAGGGGGGACAAAGCTCAATGGCGCGCGCATATGCCTGTAGAGCCTCAGCTTCCCTTCCGGGTACTTTCGAGAGCAGGTTCCCCAGGTCATTGTGGTACTCGCCGTAGTAGGGGTCGTAGGCTATGGCCTCACGCAGCTGCTTTTCAGCTCGAGGAAGATCGTCGACGAGTTCATAGACCTGACTGGTGTTGTAGATCAGAATCGACTGGTGAAGCTTGAAACGCTCCTCGCCATAGGCCTTAAGCATCTTGCCATGGCCTTCCGCGCAAAGGGTGAGGGCTTCGTCGTACTTCTCCTGCTTGGCCTTGATGTAGGCATATGCGTTCTCTGCAAACACCTTGATATAGTCGTACTTGTCGTGATCCTTGAAATCCCGTTCGATGGTCTCCAGATTTCGCAACGCGTACTCTTCGGCCACCGTCAGATTGACCGGTTGCTGATAGCGTCCATACGTCATTGATTGGGCATACAGAACCGTTGGCGTGTATCGGCTCTTCGGGAATGCCTTGTAGAATTCATCCAGATAGGGAACCGACACCCGGCCGCAGCCGAGCGAATACAGTACAAAAGCCGCATGGATGAAGGCAGCGTTTGCCGGAGCATCTCCCGGGCCGAATGTGCGGAGCGCAGGATCGGCGAAAATTTCACCGAAGTAACCAAACCAGAGATCATACAAACCGATGCTCTGGAGGATCTGACTCGGTTCTGCTAGAAGTTCCAAACCTTTGTATTTGTCCCGTATCGATAGCGCATGAAACATGACGAGCGGCGCCTCGCCCGCCAGATAGCGGTCCAGGCAAGCGCGGTGCAACTGCTCATGCAGATGATCTGCGGTCGTCTGCTCGAAAGTTGCATAGTTTCGTTGCGCGATGAGATCAGGCGTTGTGCAGTCGGATTCAATGTACGATTTGAGAAGGCTGTGCCGTTCCCCGGTGTTGAGGCTGGCCAGATAGAGGTCCACAATCGCAACGGGGTCAAGGTAGCCGATGACCGGCAATCCGGCCGCTGCGCATGTGCTTAAAGCCTCCGCAATCAGTGGATTTCCGCCACTTGCCTCATGGATCTGCCGCTGTTTCTCCGCAGCGACATCCTGATCCAGGATCGGCGCCAGTTCCTGCGAGCTATATCTGCCGAAATAAACTTCGCTGGCGTCCTGGAAATAGAGGCGTTGTTCGTAGTCGATCAGAACAAAGCGAAACAGGCGCGCATTGTCGTCCAGCCTGACGAGCAGCTTGATCAGGTTCTTCGCCGGGGCGGACAGGGTAGCCGCGCGATCGATAACGATGATGTGACGCTCGTTGCGCTCTTGGGCACACCTGATCAGGAATTCGGCTAACCCAACCAGGAGCTTGTTTTGATATTCATGATGATAGAAGCGTGTACGCTCCTCTTTACTTGAGGTATTGGTGAGATCCTTCGGCACGGTAAAGGCATCGCTGATCAAGAGAGGAAACAGCCGCTTCAAGGATTGCTGTGCCGCCTCAACCAGTTTTGGCCGATTCTCATCGGCCCACCGCAGTTCTGTGTCGATCAGCTCTTGCAGGCCGGCAAGATAGCCGCCGATCCGCCAGTCGCCGTCAACGACGGAAAGATCGGAACTAGAGCTCGCGAGTGCCGATTTGATCGTCGGCACCGGTGCCATGCCGGGCTCCGTCTTCAAGATCGTGATCGGATTGATCTCGACGGATGAAAATATGGACGGAACGATGCGCTGCTGGATCAAATCAACCATCTTATTCTCCCGAAACGTCTCACAAAGGAGGGTGGTCGCAAGGACCACCCTCCGATGCCGCTATGCTCTCATCAGGTGGATGCATTCAAGGCACCCGTCGAACCAACCCTAAAGCGTACCCGTGTACGGAGTGGTGGTGCGGATGGTTGTCTTGATCTCAGCGATCTTCTTTGTCATCACGTTTCCTTTCCTTCTCTGGCACGCCAGGCCAAGCGAAGGCGCGGCCAGTCGTGCAGGAAAAGAATAATGAGTTGCTGCACCAATCCGCAGCGAGATCCCTTGACCGTCGCTGTCAAAGAAATTGAAAGCGCAGCTCAGACTGGCGCTACCATACCAAAGGACCCGATCCGGCGTTTGGATCCGCTGTAACTGGAGCTGGGTTTTGTCGCGCGTCGCCAATGCGGTTCCTTGCTCTGCGCTGACCTGGACTTGCATCGGCCACCTTCGGCGCCCAACGCAGCGAGCAAATTGGCTGGCAACGGCTCGTCATTTTAGGAAAGCGCTCCGCGAGCAAGCACGGGTTCAGCAAGTATGGCGGCGACCGGTCAAGGGACGTCTTTCGCGCCAGAGCCGCTCGAGCGCGGAATATTCGAATCCGATCCCCTACCAGAAGGCAGAGTTTCAGCGTTAGCGGGCTTGCCAATAAGGTGCTGCGGTCGCTCTGATTTGATTTGAGCTACCGAAGGAACCTGGCTGGTCGCATGGCACGTTCGCGCAATGCGATCGGTCCTCATGGCCTCTTTCGCGTTCCTTCTCCAGTAGACTGCCCTTGCGCCATCGATCGCCAGGATTTGTACCCAACGCGCAAATGACGAGCGACATCGATGGTTAAGCAGATACCCGCGCTGACCGGAATCCGGTTTGTCGCGGCAGCAGCAGTGGCATTGTCTCACGGTGGAAGCCTGTTCCTGGAAGGCACCAGTCTTGTACTCGATATCAGCGTCGGGACGCTGGGCCTGTTCGGAATGTCCATCTTCTTCACGCTGAGTGGCTTTGTCATTCAATATAACTATGGCAGCTCGATTGCCGGCAGCCCGCGCAAAGCGATCCCTGAATTTCTCGTGGCGCGCATAGCCCGAATCTATCCTCTTTTTGTTGTTCTCTTTCTCGTTGAGCTCTTGACCGGACCGATGGTCTGGCCATGGCTTCTCGGAACCAAGGCGGCAGCCGAGGGATTTTCGTGGCACATTGTCCCGTTTCAACTCGGGATGATTCAAACCTGGTTCTTCGCAAATGTAGCCGGTGCTGCCCCCGTCTGGCAGTACGAAGAGATCGGGATCGTCTCCTGGTCAGTCAGCACCGAATGGTTCTTCTATCTCGTTTTTCCGCTCGTTTGCCCGGTACTTGCGCGGATCAGAACTGCTCCGGCGGCGATCTTATGCGCGATTGGAGCAGTCACAATCGAGCTTGGCATCGACCTTGCGGTGTTCATGCTTCAGGGCCGCATCAATCTGTTTGCGCTTCATGCCTATGGGACGGGTGCGGCTCTGCCGAACTGGAAGAACACGCTCATCCTCTGGATCGTCTACTTTTCGCCGGTTTGCAGGGTATGGGAATTCGTCCTCGGCTGTTGTTTGGCGAAGCTCCATGAAGCGTGGCTGGCCAAGGATTTCAGACCATCTCGAGCTCTGCTCGATATCGCCGCAATCGTTGGTGTCGGTGCGATAGGCTGGGTGTTCTGGTTTACCGCCCACAAGGCGCCATTTGGGGCGGCCATGAGCCTGTTCGATATTGCGCGCAACAATATCGCTCTGGCGGCACCGGTTGCGCTCATCCTTATCGCGGCGGCTCAGCCTGTCAGCACTGCAGGACGGCTGTTGTCGGCAAGGTGGCTTGTCTTCCTCGGAGAGGCCAGCTTTGCGCTTTATCTTGTACACATCATCATCTACCGGCGATTTCCGGTGGTACGTTGGGAAACCGCAGGCCAACTGCTTGGCCATCTCGGCGCGCTCGCGCTTGCTTTCACTCTGGCCACCTGCGTCGCGATCCTACTGCATTTTGGCCTGGAGGTGCCGGCCCGAAGGCGAATTCGCAGCTGCTATCAGGCGACCTCGCCAGAACAGCGCAGGCGCCTGGTACGATTGGGAAGTGTTGGCTTTGCCACTCTCATCGGTGCGGCCGCAACGTATGCGCTGCGCGATGCGGCGGGGGATGCGGTCACGCAATCAGGGATTTCGGTGGTTTCTGCTACATATGGCGGCAATTGCCGCTGGATCTCGGCGCGCGGCAACGCCACGGGTGCGCTTGCAGCAGTCTGTAACGGCAAGGACGCATGCACTTTCAATGCAGGCATGACGCGGATTGGTGATCCTGCTCCGGGCTGTGCGAAGGAGTTTGCCGCCGCCTGGTTCTGCAAGGGCGACCGCACCATTCGCTCCAGCTCGGCTGCGGATGAGCATGCCATGGTCTCCGCTCTGCAACTCTCCTGTAACGCGATCACGCACGATGAATGAGCCGTAGGTTCAAACGTCATTCGGATCCCGAAGCCCTGAGCGAACCGGGTTCGGCATCAAGTCTTGCTGCCGGCCGCGGAGAGCGTTCGGGCCGCGTAGGCGATACGACAAGGAGGTCGCGGACGTGACGGGCGCAGCGAACCAGCGTCTCTTTGTCCACCTTGATGGCCGCGAGACTCTTCGCTAGATCACAACGGTTCACTTATGGAGATGCCGCCGTGGCAATGGGTATTGTGAAGTGGTTCAATTCGACCAAAGGTTATGGCTTTATTCGTCCGGAGGACGGAAGTGCTGATGTCTTCGTGCACATCAGCGCCGTCGAAAAGGCCGGTTACACCACCCTCGAAGAGGGAGCCCGGGTAAGTTACCAGCTCAAGGCAGGCCGTTCGGGCAAAATGTCAGCCGAGGATCTAAGGGTTGGCTGATCCAGTTCGGCTCCGGAAAGCGTCTGCCTATTAGGCGTGTTCTCGTACCTGCGTCTGGCGATGTCTCGTCACCGGTGCGCCGGACGCTTGCCCTACGACTGTCGTTTCCAACCAAAGCTATGCCGCAATACTGCTTGAAGGCTTGATTCAAGCCGTCGATCGCCAATGCCGGGGCGGTTCCAGATTTTTTTCTTTCCTCGTGCAGTGTGGGCATGGCGGGATACCGTCGGTAGCAATGAACGGTCCGAACCGTACGCTCGTGCCCGGCAGGCCGAGAGGTACATGTATCGCCCGAAGTCACGATGCGCCGACCGGCGCTCCCGATCGAAGAGCGAACGAAGGAGCCCGCACAGCTGAGTTCGTCCGTTATGGACGATGGGCACGGCGCTCCGGCTCCAAGTCTGTCCTGCTACGCTGTCGTACCGGCCCTCGAGGACCAGTCGTGCATTAGCGTGAGCGAGGGCGAGGTCAAATCCCAAGAGCTCTCCTGCGGGAACAGCCAATATAGTTGAGGTTAACGGCGTCATGCTGTTGACGATCCGCCCCTGACATTGATCCATTGAAGGGGAACTGCACACACACAGCCATCGGAGACACCGCAAGTGTCCTTCCAGCTGACCGTCCTGAAAGTATTGGCCGGCCAGCCTGGCGGGCGGGCTTCCGTTGCCGAAGTCCGACGCGCCGTGGAGATCCTGATGAACAGCGGCCATGACTGGACCGATCGCATGAAGCGGTTGGCCGAACACGCGCCGGATCTTAATATCTTTTCGGCGAAGTTTGTCGCTCGGGATGCTCTCGGTTGGGAAATTACGGAAGATGGACGGCAATTCCTCTCTGCGCTCGAAAGGGCCGTCGCCGATCAAAGGCTGCTACCTCGATCAACGATCGATCCTTCCCGCAGCGAAGTCGCTGCGCAAGCGGTCACGGCCGGCGCAAAATCACTTCCTCCGCGCAGTCGCCGTCAAAGGCCGCGGCGACGCCGCAGGAAAGGTGGATTCAATCGACGTACGGCATGAAGCAGCACTTTAACTCGACCCGGTGCGAGCGCGTGCGACAGTTGACCTCGGCAAAAATACTATTGATCTCGCGCAGCATCGATCAGATCTGCATTGGTGATGAGCCCGGAATGATGTTTTCCGCGCGGAAACCTGCGCATAATTCGTCGCGGGATAATATCATGATCAGAGTTGGTCCCTGTCACTGTGCTGCGCCTGCGAGGCATCGTAAGGAGAGGCGCGCAGCATTGAAGGGCGGCCTGTCCACGCCCCTGCTTGAACGGTTCACGGTGGATCGGCCCGCCGACCAGGACCAGCTGGTTTAAAGTGGTCCGACGGAGAGGGCAGGATAGGCGTCGGGCTGGTGGCTAGACGAGGCGAGCGCTTGTTTCGAAGCGCCGGGGAACTGCGGGAAAACGTCCCGCAATGTAACCTGGGTCATATGCGGCCCCACGTCTCAACGGCATTATCCGGAAGGCAATTTGGGTGAGAGCCATGGACGACGAGTTTTGTAGAGAGAGGGCGCGGACCGTGCGGGAACTTGCAGAGCAAGCTGACCCGTTCATCAAGAAGCGCTTGTTGCAGCTCGCCGCCAATTACGAACGGCGAGTCAGTCAGTTAGAAAGAGCAGATCGAGATCGCGATGACCTGCTGGCACGTAGGTCACCCATCCGCCCGTCGTGATTTACAGAAGGCGCCTACGTCCAGCATCAACCCCTGATTCGCATGGACTCCGCCTGCGTACCAGGGAGAGAGGGGTGGGAGGCAAGTTTATGCCGTCGCCTGCCGGGCGATGTCTGTGTCCGTTCTCCCGGAAGGACAGGGTATCAAATGGCGAGTCCTGCCATGATCAGCTTTACCGTCTCTCCCTTCATCGCTTGAGAAGAAGCGCGTCTCGTCGGGTCGCATGGTCTCGGTGACCCGGCCTGGAGCGGAGCGACCTTTCTTCGGCGCGGGCGTCTCCAGGGTGGGGCTCCAACGCAACACACTCTACATCCCGCTAGGCCACGCGTATTCGCTTTCGCAACTAAGCTCTCGATCAATTCACGCTACCTGAGAGCTGATCAGGTATCGGAGGGTCTTGGGCCTCAAAGTATCCTTCGATCTCACCAACCGCTCTCTGCTCCCATTCGTCGGCCTGTGTCAGTAATGAGATTCGCTGGACTGGGCGGAATGCTGCGGCTTGACGGCACAGCGAAGCTATTGCGCGGTAGCGACGCACGTTCTCCAGAATTGCCGATCCCGTCATGTCTGATTTCCCCGTTCAGCTTCGAGACGCGAACATGAGGCGGATTGATTTTCGATTGGTTAGCGGCCGGCTTGGAAAGCATCTATGGTTGGCAAATCCTTGCGACTTGAAGCCTCTCTGCCCTTTCAACGCGGGACGTCTGATTCGCGACCGAAGAAATTTGACCATGTGCATGGTTGGCTTCTGGATACGGGACAAGTTTGGTACGTGGCAGAAATTGCCCCACTAGCCGTCCACCGCCAGCCGGTTGAAACGGACGCCGTCCGACTTGGCTGCCTCGTAAGGCAGATGTATCCGACACTACGCCAGCGCTATCGATGATCGCGTTCGCGCACCCCGGAATTGCACTGTCGTTGACCGCAATTAGGTAAAGCTCCCGCAAGATCTCTGGCTTGGGCGATTGATCTCGCCGCCTTGCTGTCTTTAGCCGACGCTGCCCTCATCGCCGATTTATTCGCCTTCGTTTCTAGATGCGTGTTCCGCCGCTCCTACATTGGAGGAGGGCTACGGGAATCATCGTCGCCGAGCGGCCGAGGTGACCTGGCGGCGCAGTTTCTGACATCAGCCAACGTTCTGTAGCGACTATTGACGTACCCAACCACGTCAGTGCGGGCAGTGGCTCGTGCAAAGGCCAATAATCGTGGCGGATGTTGCCACCGCCAATCGAAGACGACGTCCGCTTTGGCTGGGCGGATGGGCCGTGTCCACGCGGACGCGGTGGCGTCCCGCGTTGGTCAAAGATTGCTTAGGGAAATCGACTCTCGGCCAAGAAGATACGTTTACGGATCGTGTGATCGCTTTATGATACGTGAACAGATCTACGTCTTGACGCGGACTGGTAGCTAATGATATGTTTGCGTATCTTCTGAAAGAAAAAGATACGTTAACGGATCATGGAACAGGGCTCAGAAGCAATCCGGCAGCTAGGACGCCTCCTCCGGGATGCAAGGAAGCAAGCGGGCCTAACTCAAGAGGAGGTGGCCGAACGCGCGGGCATTTCCCGGCCGCGTTACCGCGATATCGAGCACGGCAACGCCGCTGCGCGGGCGACAACGCTGATTAACGTCGCGCGCGCTTTCGGCATGGAGCTAATGCTGATCCCACAGGCCATGGTAGCCGGCGTCAACGCACTCCTTCGGCCCTCCGAAGGCGAGGATCGACCAGCGTTCACGACCGATATGGATGATGATGAGCACCCGGGTCCGCGCCTCTAATACCGTTCAGTCGCTGGAGGTGTTCCTTCAAGACCTCAGGGTCGGAGCGCTCGTGCGTACGCCAGGCGATTTCAACGCCTTCAGCCTTGATCCGGCCTATCGCGCCATGTCGCGGCCCCCGATATTGAGCCTCTCGTTCCGCTCCGCCGATGGTGGGCTTCGCAAGGATCCGAAGCCCGCAGCACACGTGCTGCCCGCGTTCTTCGCGAATCTGTTGCCCGAGGACAAGCTTCGCGAGGCGATGGAAAAGCACCACGCCGGAGCAGTGAGGCAAGGAAACGATTTCGACCTCCTGGCGGCGCTTGGCGAAGATCTGCCAGGTGCAGTGCGCGTGGTGCCGAGCGACGGTAGCACCACGATAGCCATTCAAGATAATCCTCGTGACATCAAAGCGCGGTTTTCCTTGGCGGGAGTTCAGATGAAGCTCTCCGTGATGAAAAATACGGGAAAGGGTGTCGGACTGACTTTGCCCATCGGCGACGAGCAAGGTCAGTACATCGCAAAATTCCCCTCGGCCAATCTTGTCGGATTGTCGGAAAACGAGTTCGCCGTTCTGGCGCTGTCCGAAATCCTCGGAATGGATGTGCCCGAACGCGAGCTTGTCGAAAAATCCGATTTCGAAGGAATTCCCGAAGAATTCAACACATTGTCGACCGGCAAGGTCTTGCTGGTGAAGCGTTTCGACCGTGGACCCAAGGGTACCCGAATTCACATCGAAGATTTCGCTCAGATCTTTGGCCGCCAGCCATCCAAAAAATACGATGACGCATCATACCACGACATAGCCTCCGCGCTGAACGTGGCGGTTTCGACCGACGCCGCGCTCGAATTCGTTCGTCGACTGGCACTTGCCGCGCTCGTCGGCAACGGCGACATGCACTTGAAGAATTGGTCGACAATATACCCAGGTGAGGGGTGCACTCCGGCAATCGCCCCCGTGTACGACGTCCTATCGACCACCGCTTATTTTCCGAAGGACGATATGGCCCTCTCTTTGGGAGGAGAGAAATCCTTCAAAGCGCTTACTCCGGACCGCTGGCGAAAGTTCGCCAATCGCGCGCGGCTACCCGAGCCGGCGGTCATCTCGGCTGTCGAGGAGGTCGTATCGTCGGTGAACGACCATTGGTGGAAACTCCCAGAACGGGATGTCGTGCCGGCCGCCGTTCTCACTAAGATCGATGCCAAGATCGAGGAGATGAGCCCGGTTCTGGATCCCGGTCACGTTCCGAAGTTGTCCCTGGTGAGCCCCTGAGCTTGTTGCTATCTGGCTCTAGATCCGCGGTCTCGCTGATTGCGCTTCTAAACGTTCCACGTACTTCGCGTAAGCTCGGCGCATTCGATTGGGCGAACTGCTTAATGTGGGCTTGCCGCGAGTCTGAAGGAGTGCGATCGACGCGGATCCAGCTTACGCAAGCTATTTCGGCAGTCAGATTCGTTTCCTTCGGTACATCGTCCGCGTTTGTGCGGAGCAGACATCGGATCGCGCGAGCCGCCGGCATGTATGCCTTGTCGTACGAAAAGTCATGCCAGTCGATAGGCGCCCACTTGATCTTGGTGAAGCCTGTCCCTGACCTTCCTCATCGTTTCGATGTCCGAGCTCAAACTGAACTTGGATTCGGGGTTGAACTTTTTGCTCAGAGGAACCTTCCAGTTCTCGAAGGCGATTCGCATCGAGGTCGAGCCATCCTCGCCATTTTCCTTTAGCCGAGAGCGGAGCCCACCCCTTCGCATACCGAAAACACGCCGACACAGAATTCGAAATTGAGCATGTGAAAGAGGGCTCGAACAGAGGCGGTTTGCCTTGGCCTCGATTCGCATGAGGGACGGTGAGAGCGCTCTTCATCTCCAATGCCACCAGTATGTGCTTGAGATTGGAGACTAGCCGTTTCTGCACTTCTTGAGCGAGACCCGCAGGGAGAGACTTCCGAATCCATGATTCCCAAGTAGCCGCCGAATTGGAAACGCTGACGTAGCCCTCCGGATGCTCTGGCAATTTAACCAGATAGAATTTCAAGCTTGCCCTCCGCGACCGTCGTTGCGATTCGCCCCCTGTTGAACGGTCGCCGAGGACAGCGCACGACAATCTCGCCGTCCGCGGTCGATTTTGAAAGCGGCAATTCCGAGTCTTCAAGAAGGCCAGCGCTCTAACCTAGTCATGCATAGAAAATGCCCAACTGAGCGCTGTTGGCCAGGAGGTGGTATACTACCTATAAATCGGAACCAAGCTCTTGATATCTTGACTTTTATCGCTACTTACAACATTAACGTTGTAATGCTGCCCGCATTCGACGAATCGACCGGCTACCTGCCGCCTGGCGAACATTCGGCCAGTTGGACCGAACTTTGCGAGCGCTTTGGGTGGAACGAGCACCGGCAATGGTTGCTGTCTGGGCTTCTCAGAATGGCGACAAATTTGCGCGACGCCAAATGCCGCTTCTTTCTGCTCGACGGCAGCTTTGTCTCGATAACCGACTTCCCGGAGGATTACGATGCTTGCTGCGATTATACCGGCATGGATCCGTTGAAAATCGACCCCCACCTACTGATGGGGAAAAAGGCAATGAAGACCGAATTTCGGGGAGAGGTTCACCCTGAAAAATATCTGGCAGACGGAATGATTACTTTCCGGGAGTTTTTCCAAACGGACCGCGACGACCAGCCCAAAGGTGTCGTAATCCTCGATCTGAGCACGCTGCCATGATCGCCACAGAGCACCAATTCAGAACAACTTCTCGCAAACTGGTGAAGCTCAAGTCGTCCTTAGAGGCTCTTCGCCGCGCTAAAGACGATGATGGCATATTCGGAGAAGCTCGCTTGCTTTCGCTCGCCGAAACGGTTGCGGAGCTTGAGGACGAACTTAGAGAGTACGTCGAGCTGAAGACCGGCGCCGTATCAGAGATCGCGGTAGAAAGCCTTGCCGATCTGCCAAAGGCGTTGATTAAGGGGCGAGTTGCGCGCGGATTTAGTCAATCTGACCTCGCGACGGAGCTTGGCGTCCGCCCTCAGCAGGTTCAACGATGGGAAGCCGAAGAATACGCATCCGCAGCATTCGCGACACTGGCCCGGATTGCCGAGGCACTCCACCTGGATATTCGACATCGTGTTCCGCTCGACGATCGACCGTCCCCCGAGCCGCGCGAGTTGCGCCGCGCCCTCGTTGAAGCTGGTCTGCCACGAGCAGTGGTGGATCATCGAATAATGCCAAAAGCATCTCGCGCTAGTCGACCAAGCCTGCTCGTCGACGAAGTCGATGCACGTCTCCGAAAATTGTTTGGTCTGGGCGTGAGGCAAGTCATGTCGGCAAGCGGATTTGAAGCAACAGCTCTTCAATTCAGGCTGCCTGCAAATGCCTCGCAGTCGAGGACAAGGGCATACGCAGGCTATCTCGATGGGATCTGCAAGATAGTAGCCAAGACGGTCGCGCGGCCAAGCGCAGTCATTCCCGATACGATCGAGGATATGCATGCACGACTGTTCGCTGATGGCATGTCGCTTGGCGCCGCAGTGGAGGCCTGCTGGGAATTAGGGATCGGAATTGTCGCCCTTGATGATTCTATTGGCTTTAGCGGGGCGTGCTCGAGGAGATCTGGACGTGCCGTTATCGTCCTACGTACTCGAGGCACCGAAGAGGCGCGAGCGCTGTTCGACTTGGTACACGAGCTCTATCATCTTGTGGCGACGACGGGTGATTTTGTGGTGATCGAGGATGACGAGACGTCGAACGAAAGGCGTCAATCCACCGAGGAGAGGCGAGCCGATCGTTTTGCAGCAGAAGTGTTGACAGACGGTCGTCTAGAACAGCTGCTCCACCTTATCGTCGCTGAAGCAGCTGGTAACGCCGCCAACTTGAAAACCGCAACAGAGACGGTAGCTAAAGACGCCGGGATTCCAGTAGGTGTCATGGCAAATTTGTTCGCTGGCAACATAGATCAGAGCAGCAATCGAAATTGGTGGGCCGCTGCCCGCTCTTTGCAGCAAGCAGATGAGCATGCCTGGAAGACGATTAGGGATGCGTTTGTTCGTAATGCGTCCTTACAGCGTCTCGATCGCATTGAGCGTGACCTGCTGAACCAAATCTTGGAGACGGCCGATGAATGAACTGACAGATCGACTAGATAAGCCGCTTCCAAGTATTAAAATAACCTGCACAAGCGTTGATTGTGCAAATGATCTTCATTGTTATCTTCAGAAGAAGCGGACCGGTAACAACCCCAGTTTCGGCGCCTGCAGATCATGCGGCGTTGAGAACGTTGATTGGGATCGTGCTCATCTGCGCGATCCAAATAATGCTTCAGCGCTATTTGATGAGCTTAAAACTGAGCTGATCCGACAGCATATGTGGACGAAGCCTTTTGATGAGGATGCACTTCGGAAGCTTCGCAAGCTGTCCGCAGAGGAGTTTCGCATTAGAATCGTAAAGCGCCTTCAATCATCCGTGGGGCGCGCAGCAAATGCTTGGGACAGTCGACAGACGCCGATGGAAGGGAACGTCATCTTCTATGCTCAGCACGCCACCGCTACGTGTTGCAGGCAGTGTATGCTCTATTGGCACGGGATCGATAAGAACAGGGAGCTGACGGAAGAGGAAAAAGAATACTTCCTCTTCTTGATTGATCGCTATTTTGAAGAGCGCGGGATTAATGAGCTTAGAGAAGATCGATAATGGTGTCGCTCATCAAAACCGGGCGAATGACCGAGATGATGCGGTCAAAAGTAATCGATCTGCGAGCACGGCGCGTGCTTGTTTCGAGGATCGAGGGCTCCGAGCAGCAGACAGATTTAACTGCAGCTCCGAACGCAGCGGGGTATGGTCGCGTAAGACATTTTCGCAGAGCGGTGCGCAAAGACTGGCCGCCGAATCCCCTGCCGATCGAACCTGCAGCGCGATGGTTGAATATGAGTTGTGCTTCCCAGGTGAGAGCTCAGGTGTTTCAAGTGGCAGGCTGCGCGTGGCGCTGCTGGTATTGTTATGTTCCCTTCAATATGTTGTCCGCCGACATTAAGAGGTCGGCCTGGAAGTCAGCTTCGGAGCTCCTAGATCTTTACTGGGCTGAGTGTAATCGTCCTCCCATCATCGATCTGAGCGGCGGTTCACCTGACCTCGTTCCCGAATGGATCACTTGGATGATGGATGCGATTGAAGAGGCTGGTAGAAAGTCCTCAATCTATCTTTGGTCGGACGATAACCTCAGTAGTGATTATCTCTTAACCGACAGGCGTGAGCTGCTCTCTCGGATGGAGTCTTACGGCTCCGGATATGGGAAGGTCTGTTGTCTTAAAGGCTTCGATCCAGTCTCCTTCAGCTTCAACACTGGAGCCGATCCCTCAGGGTTTGAGGAGCAGCTCCGGATATTGTCCGGATATGCCAAATCCGAAATTGACCTGTATCTTTATGTAACTTTAACTTCTCCGCCGCGACCTGTAGATAGGGAGCTTGTCGGTTCTTTTGTTGAACGCTTAGGACATATACGGGCAGACCTTCCCGCCCGCACTGTCATGCTGCACGTCGACGAGTTTAATGCCATGCTGCCCCGCATGAACGAAACTCGAAGGCTGGCTCTTGAAAACCAGTGGCGCCTTATGCAGGCTTGGCAGGATCGTATCGCCGTCAGCAATGTCGAGGCTGCTCGATGAAGCAACTCACTTTCAACAATCATGTGCGGCAAAAGCTATCATCAGTTAGCGGATTCGTTGCGCTAGCGAACGAATGCTATGGCGCGTGGCCGTCGGACATCGTCAATACCTTGACAGGTATCGCTAAGTTGGAGCGCGCGGAAAGTGATCGGGTTGAGTGGTTGCTCAATGACGCGAAAAGGCCCGCAGAGTCGCCTTTGCATGTAGATGCGGATCTGCCGCTGGAGCATCCGCTAGACAGCGATTGGCGATTTCAAGCCCGAGAACGTGGTCGGCTAGTAGAACGATTGATAAGCAGTCTCGCGCCATCGGACAAGATCTTAGCGATCTGCGCGCCTACGATTGTTCTCGAAGCGGCCAGGCGAGGCATCGGTTGGCGGATGATAGTCGGGACACGACCGAGTGATCCGATTATCGCCGCTCTGCAAGATCTCGTTCCGGACGCAAAATATGTGCCTCTCGATGATCTCGAAAACATCGAAGCGGCAGCTGGGATCATTGATCCTCCGTGGCAGGATCAGATTGCCGCGCCTTTGATACAGCGATTGTGCACCGGCGTTCGCATCGGCGCGCGAGTACTCATAACGGGCCCAGATCGATTTACTGCCGCGAACTCCGCCGTGAGCCTCCGGTCTCGTTACGGGTCCCCACGTTGGTTGGGACTAAAAGCCGATTGCCTGCCCTTTCGAGTACGATACAAAACGCCGCGTTTTGAAGCCCGAGCGTTGCTGGCTTCTGGAATCGCAAATGTCCCTCCGGCTTGGCGCACTGGTCTCGTGCACTCGTACCAGAAGGTGATCGAGGTTCGTCCGGATTTGGGTCTGGCTCAGCGAAGCGACTGGAGCGAAGTGTTGCTCGGCGAACACAGAGTCTGGTATCGAGCGGAATTCAATGGACTGAAGGCGAATATCAATGTTTCGAGTTCTGTCAGCAGCGTGAGTCCCTTGCGTCGCACTGCGACGATGTGGACATCGGGGAATAGCGTCGTAACCGGTGGATCAAAGATCGATCTAGAAAGCTTGTTTCGGCGATCGTCACAGAAAGTCGGGGACGATCTCAGGGATCGACTGCTCCGGGTGGAACAAGGTTCTTGTTGGCAGTCACAAGGATCTTTAGAGGTCCGACTTGCGGCGCAGGCCGCTCGGTGCGAAGATTCTCGCGGAGTGGTCACTACCGGCTTACTTTGACATGGGAGATCCGCATGCCAATTCGTTTTATCCTCGCTGTTTCGGGCGGGTTGGGGTCCGGCAAGTCTACTTTGACCACCGAGGTCGCCGCCCGATTGGGGTGGGCGCGTGCAAGCTTCGGCGACCAAGTTAAAAAGGTTGCGGCAGATAACAATCTTGATGCTACCGATCGAGCGGTCTTACAGAACTTGGGCCAAGCGCTCGTTCTAACAAAGCTAGAAGACTTTATTGAAGAGACATTGGCGCAGGCGCAGGGTGCCGAGCACATCGTGTTGGACGGCATCCGGCATGTCGAAGTATTGCTGATGCTGAAGCAGAAGTATCACGAAGCGGTCAGACTTGTGCATCTCGACGTACCAAGCGATATTCGCCAAGAGCGGTACATTAAGCGGGAGAATGTCGAGCGCCGCCTTCTCGCCCGGTATGAGTCCGACATTACCGAAGCGCAGATTGCGCGCATCCTTCCACAATATGCGGATCTCTCAGTTAACGGCACACTGCCAACGGCAATGCTTTCCGAGCAGGTCGTCGCGTTCGCCCGCCGGGAAGCGGATCATCAGACGCGCGCCGCATGAAGGAGCTGATCAAGGCATGCGGCGATCCCTACAATGGATATATACGGAGTCTTTGAAGGAGGCGGCGCGAAGGGATTGGCGCACATTGGTGCCCTGCGAGCTGTGGAGGAGCGCGGCTTCCGATTTTGTGCCGTCGCTGGAACGTCGATCGGGGCGATTATTGCCTCTCTAATCGCTGCCGGCTATACGTCCAATGAATTGTTTTTGGCCTGTGACGGCGTCGAGAGCGGTCTCTTGTCCGAAGACCTTGAGAAAAGGCTTCTCGACGATCTCGAATACCGGCGAGTTGTTCGGCTACGCAACTTCTTGAACAAGCTTCTGAGAAGCCGCGGAACGATCAGTCGCGTAGTCAGCCGTCTCGCAATTAGGCCAATGCTCGCTTGGTTCCTCGGTGTTCTGACCGTCAATCTTTCTGTAATTCCTTTGGTTCTCCATAATAGGGTTTTGCGAGATGTTTGGCTGAACGCGGGCGCGGTCAATACCGACAAGCTTCGCAACTGGCTCGACGAGATGCTGAGCGAGAAACTCGGAATCGACGGCGGTTATGTTAAGTTTTGCGATCTTCCGATCGAGTTGCGGGTTGTAGCCACCGACCTCTCCAAAGGCGACTTGCGGCTGTTTAGCAAGAAGAAAACACCAAACTCGCTTGTTGCTGATGCAGTGGCCGCTTCGATGGCCTATCCGCTGTTTTTCAAGCCGGTCCAGATTGGTGACTCCGTCCTAGTTGACGGAGGTTTGTCTTCCAATTCGCCCGCATGGGTGTTGGATGATTTGCGAGAAGTGTCCTCCGATCGCGTGCCCACCTTCGCTTTTCGACTTCTCGATACTGTCGAAGAGCCACCGCAACCGCAGAAGCGAATGCTGTTATGGCGAGCGCTCACAAGGTTCGTTGCATCATCGCTTAACAGCCGAGCAGTCCTCGAAACTAGAAGGATTGACGACTTCCACTTGATGGAGCTGACTACAAAGGTGAGCACGCTGGACTTTGATCTTGTCAACAGAAATAAAGCCGCAATTGTTCAGCGCGGTGCGGAGGGCGTGGCCCAATATCTCTCAAGGAAGATTGGCCCGCGAGATCCTAGACTCATGGAAAAGGCGTTGCGTGCCTTCATAGCGATCGTAACTGAAGTCACAAGAAATGAGGGTATAGTACGGGCCTACCTCGTTCAGTCGATCGACGAGGTTTATTGTCGAGTAATCTACTCGGCGTTGCTGGAGGGAGACGCAGACGACGCTCTCATGATGCGATCAGGCTCAAGGTCGCAAGCGCTATGCCTTGCTTGGCGAGAGCCGGTCCTCATGGATGTCTCAACGATTCCGGCTGCGGACCGCAATAGTGTGATAACGAAGTATGTTCACGCGGCGCGTCCACGCGAAGTTAGATATGTTTATTGCTGCCCAATTTTTCCTACCCAAGATGACTGGCGCGTCGACCTGCCGTCCGAAAGGAGCGAGCCGATGGCGGCTGTCTGTTTTGATTTCCAGGCGGGCGATAGTTCGATCCTATTGGAGCCAGATATTGAAGATTTCATCTCCGCGGTCGCTCAAGTGGTCGGTGAATTTTGGACGGGCCGACCTATATTTGAACCCAGTAATTTTGCGGGTGACGCGGTCGCAACCGCTGCATCAAACTGGTCGGCAGTCGCGGGCAGCGAAGGTTTTTTCGTGTCGGCTCGTAAGCGAAGGTCGGCGCCAAACGATCACTTCATCAAGCGGTTGGAGGAAATTGTACGGCGAGTCGGCGCCTAAGTGCGCCATTCGCGCAGAAGGGCATCGCCACATTCGGCTTGCTGGCTTGGCTGGCGAGTACGCCGCCGTTGAGGGCCGGTGGCCGGGCCTATTTCCTTGGCCGGAAGGATAGAGCGTCGTTATCGGAATACGTCTCCAGGCCCGATCGATGGGCTCCGTGCGGCACAGATGATTTCTGTGGGCTCGGCTTACGGTCGGGAGCTAAATCGCTCTCGGTGCTAACGAGACTGCATCAGCGGAGCGGCGTGTAATTGGCTGCTTTAACGATCCAAACGCGCATCACTAACGCAGCATCGTTGCGCCGGCTCGCTCGGCGGAATGGGATCCGGGTTCAGATTTTGACGCCTACACGCGGTGCTCGGACCGCGCCATCGAGAGGGCCGCCGTGACGAAGGCGGACTGGGCCGAATAGGTCCTCCAGCTCACCGTGCCGACAACAATGTATCATCTGGCACCAACATCGAGACCTCGTCGCGTATCAACGATACGGTGTGGTCCAGCGCATCCAACGACGTCATGTGAGCACCGACCGTACGCATCCGACGGGCGCCGTCTTGCGTGACGCGAGGTAATTCGCGAAGCGTGTAGCCTTAAGTCTAGCTTTAAGGTCATCAGGCGATGCGGGTCGAGGTTTTGGGCGGGCTGGAGCGGCGGCGGCGCTGGTCGCAGGACGACAAGGCGCGGATTGTCGAGGAGACGTTGGTGCCGGGCGCGAAGGTGACTGA
>NZ_JADYVV010000098.1:0-26905 GCF_020194035.1 Bradyrhizobium sp. BRP56 | reverse complement strand
CATGCCCGCCGTACGTCACGCCATCGTCGATCTCATCCTTCGGCCGCCGTCCCAGCAGTGCCCATGTTGCCGAAAGCAAATCCTTGAAAAACAGTGGCGTAAACGCATTCTGCCAAAGTAGTGCTAGTTCTTCCCGCGCGATCCGACGAAGCTAGTTTTAATACGCTCCTGTCCAATTGCCACGTCAGGCGAGGAACCATAGAGAGGAGATCAGCGTCTAATTGGCGCTTCTGGTCAGCCAAGGTGCCCCCCGACTGCCAGAGGAAAACCCATATCGTTCGGGTTGGCGGCCCCCCGGTTGGGGCCGCTTTCAGTTCGCCGCGAAAGCCAGGTGGCGCTTATCCAAAGTTGATCGTCACGATTCACATAGTTCAATGCCGGGCGCTCCATCCTTCGAGCTAATCGACGCGCTCGTATTTTGCAGATGGTGGATGCAAATGGAATTTATTGGACGCCCGATGCGGGGACGTTTCCTCGTTCGGCAGGGTGGCAACGGATGGATGGTCTACGATAGCGAACTCAAAGGACCAGCCCAGATAGAAAAGAACGGCGCGTTCGCCGCTGATGGCGAGCAAAAGCCGCTGCGGCCCGATTCCTATGCCTGCTTCCGCTGCGGCGGTGTCACTTCGGCAATGTCTATCCTCGACAGTCGCCAAGGTAAGAGCTATCGCCTTCGCCGCTGCGTAAGCTGCGAGAAGCTGAGTTGGGCTGAGGAAGAGTAAGGGTCGAGCGCCCAAGAATCTCCAAACAGAGTGCGTTCATTCGCGAGCTCGGCCGAGCTGCTGAAGCTGCCGGCAACGTCGTGGACCGCTGCTTGTTCCCGAAGCGAAACGGCCCCAGCGAGAGGACGTGCTGAGGCCGATTCGGTGCCCCAGCGAGGTGCCAGCCTGGGCCGCTCCAAACTGACCGCGAATGTGCCCCGGGTCTTCGGGGGAGAGCCGGGGCACGCTCCACTCGTCCATGCCGCTCTGCCGCGAGCGGCGCGGGTCAACGTTCACCGCGAGGACGTTGTTCCTAGCGACTTCTTCTTTGCTACCCTGAGCCGACGCTCAACCCCGCTTCCGGCTGGTGCCGACCATTTAGACCGCCTTCTTCACCGATGCCTCCGACTTGCCCGTCCTCCTCGACTCGTAACTCACCTCGTAGTCCTGCCCGCCGGCGACGCGCGCCCGGTCCTGCTTGCGACCGCGCGCGGTCTGCTTCTTTGCTTTCTTTGCCATTCCGGCCTTCCTGTCGATGAGGGCCAACTCTGGCTATTATCGAACCAATCTAATGGGCAACCGCATGTCGCGGCGGATCCTCACACGTTCGGTGACCATTGCACCTGCCTATTTCTTCTCCGATGCCACCTCCTACTTGAGGGGACGGTCGCTTTGGAACGGCTGACAATCCCCGCCGTTCACCGCTCACATTCAACTTTCGGGATATGCACGATGTCCAGGACCGTTGGCGATTTCGTAGTGCAGCGCCTCCAGGACTGGGACGTGCGGCATCTCTTCGGTTATCCCGGCGATGGCATCAATGGCGTGTTCGGTGCGCTAAATCGCGCCGAAGGCAAGATCGATTTCATCCAGGCGCGCCACGAGGAGATGGCGGCGTTCATGGCGTGTGCCTATGCCAAATTTTCCGGCCGCCTTGGCGTCTGCATCGCGACGTCGGGCCCCGGTGCCTCACACCTGATCACCGGTCTGTATGATGCCCTGCTCGACCATCAGCCGGTGCTCGCCATCGTGGGCCAGCAGGCGCGGAACGCGCTGGGCGGGCAGTATCAGCAGGAGCTCGACCTGGTCTCGATGTTCAAGGACGTCGCCAGCGCGTATGTCGCGCAGGCTTCCTCGCCCGCTCAGGTCCGCCATCTGATCGACCGCGCCGCGCGCATTGCGCTCGCCCGGCGCACCGTGACCGCGCTGATCCTGCCGAATGATCTGCAGGAAGAGGATTACGAGGATCCGCCGCGCGCACACGGCACGCTGCGGTCCGGCGTCGGATACACTCCGCCGAGGATCGTTCCGGCAGAGGCCGAGCTCGATCGCGCCGCCGACATTCTCAACGCCGGCAAGAAGGTCGCCATGCTCGTCGGCGCCGGCGCGCTTGGCGCGACCAACGAGGTCGCCTCCGTCGCCGACCGGCTGTCGGCCGGATGCGCCAAGGCGTTGCTCGGCAAGGCCGTGGTGCCCGACGACCTGCCATGGGTGACGGGCTCGATCGGCTTGCTCGGCACCGAGCCGAGCTACGACCTGATGATGGAGTGCGACACGCTCTTGATGATCGGCTCGGCGTTTCCATATTCCGAGTTCCTGCCCAAGGAGGGCCAGGCCCGCGGCGTCCAGGTCGACATCGACGCCGGCATGCTCTCGATCCGCTTTCCGATGGAGATTGGCCTCGTGGGCGACGCGGCGGAGACGCTGCGCGCGCTACTTCCGCGCTTGAAGCAGAAGAGCGACGGCAGCTGGCGAAAGGCGATCGAGGACAACGTCCGGACCTGGTGGAAGACATTGCAGGATCGCGCGCACCAGCCGGCCAAGCCGGTCAATCCTCAGCGCGTGACATGGGAGCTGTCGCCGCGCATTCCCGATCGCGCGATCATCACCAGCGATTCCGGCTCCTGCGCCAACTGGTTTGCCCGTGATCTGAAGATGCGTCCCGGCCTTATCGCCTCGCTGTCGGGCGGCCTGGCATCGATGGGCGCGGCAGTTCCCTACGCAATCGCCGCCAAATATGCAGCGCCCGATCGTCCCGTCATTGCGCTGGTTGGCGACGGCGCCATGCAGATGAACAACATGGCCGAGCTTATCACGGTCGCCAAATACTGGCGCTACTGGAGCGATCACCGCTGGATCGTCTGCGTCTTCAACAATGAAGACCTCAACCAGGTGACATGGGAACAGCGCATCATCAATGCCGATCCCAAGTTCGAGGCATCGCAACGCATCCCCAACGTTTCCTATTCGCGTTTCGCCGACCTGATCGGGCTGCGGGGGATTTATGTCGACGACCCCGCACAGCTCGGCTCGGCCTGGGAGCAGGCGCTCGCGAGCGACATTCCGGTGGTGCTGGAAGTCAAGACCGATCCGGAAATGCCCCCGCTACCGCCGCATATCACGCTCGAGCAAGCCAAGAACTTCTCGATCGCGCTCGCCAAGGGCGACCCGAACGAAGTCGGCGTCATCCGCGGCGCAGCGCGTCAGCTGCTCGAGACCGTGTTGCCCGGCAAGGAGAAGTGAAGGCCAGGAGCGATGCATCATCAGATGATGCTTGCCGTCTGTTTGGTCTGCGCAGCGCTGGCGCCGGCGCGCGCCGAGTTGACCAGATCCGATGTCGCCGGGGTCGAGGCATCGCCCCGGCCCGGCGCCGTGCTACCGCTGAGCGTCCGCCTGCGGGACGAAAACGGCGTCACACGGCCGATCCGGCAATGGCTCACCGGCGGGCCAAGCGTGTGGGTCCTCGCAGATTTCACCTGCGACACACTGTGCGGGTCGGTGGTCAGCACCGTCTCCGACGCGCTCCAGCGGTCCGGCCTGCGTCCCGGTCAGGACTTCGATCTGAACGTCGTGAGCTTCGACCCGCAGGATACCGCGGAGAACGCGAAGGAGATGAAGCAGGCGCAAGTCGGCCTCCAAGCGTGGGGCGATGCCACCCACGTCCTGCGCGGCGATGCCAGCGACGTCGCGGGACTAACAAAAGCATTCGGATTTGAAGCGGTCTACGATCGCGACCAACTCCGCTACGCGCATCCCGCGGCCGCCTTTGTCGTGACGGCCGACGGTCGCATTGCGCGCGCCCTGCCCGGTCTCGGGCTAGATCCCGCCAATCTGCGCCTCGCGTTGGTCGAAGCCGGTCAAGGCCGCATCGGCGGATGGACCGATCATGTCAGGCTGATGTGCTACGGATTTGATCCCGCAAGCGGTCTCTACACGCTCGCGGTCGGTCGCCTGCTCAAGGCGACCGGTCTTGCGACCTTGGTCTTGCTCGGTCTGCTCATCGTCGCTCTGCTTCGGCACGAACGCGAGGCGGCGCGAAGTTGAGCCATCTGCCATGGCGCAGGCGGAACGCTACGCCCCAGGCCAACAGCCCCATAAGCAAGGCCAGACCGGCCACCAGCATGATGCCGGTGAGCCAGCCGTGGAGACCATCAATGGCCGGGAATGCCAGGACCGACGCCTCGCAAATCCGCATCGCGAGCGTGAGGGCGCATAGTCCGAGTAGCCAACGGCGATCGGCGCGGACGCGACGGTTCACGAGTGCAAAGAACGGAAACACGAGCTGGCCGACGGCCAGGAGCGACAGGACGAACTGCCAGCCCGCCGTTGTTCCGCCGCTGCCGGACGGACTTTGCTGCGGAGCCGCAGTCCAACGACAGCCTTCATAAATCTGCAGTCCGCTTCCAAGGCGCTGGCCCTAGTGCCGGCAAGCCACATGCGCAGCTCAATGCCTGACGCCCGCCACCATCTGGATCGGGTCCTGCGGGTTGGGAGGGGGCGACATGCCCAAGGAAAACGATCTCGAAGGACAGCAGGATCAGGGCGGCAAGAACGGTGGCCAGAAGCGAATGCCAAAACCGGAGCCCAAGCCGAAGGGTGATCAGCCCGATCTGCTGAAGCGGCTGCCTTGCATTCCGCCGCACTCTCCCAAGCTCTATGGAGGCGCCCGGCTCAACGTCCGCATTGCTGAGACCCAAGCTTCCCATTTACGACGAAGTAGCGGCCATCGGGCGTCACGGGATGCTTTATGCCGGCCACCTCTCAGATGAAGGGTTTGCCTCCGGTCACCGCGACGGTCGTGCCCGAAGTGTAGCTGGATAGCGGGTCGGCGAGCATCACGTAGGCTGTGGCGAGTTCAGCCGGCTGGCCAGCCCGCTTCAGCGGCACTTGCTTGCCAAAGTTCTTTACGGTTTCCTCTGGCATCGTCGAGGGAATGAGCGGGGTCCAAATTGGACCCGGCGCAACGGCATTCACCCGGATGCCGTTCTCCGCCAGCATCTGGGCCAGACCGCCCGTAAAGTTCTGGATCGCTCCCTTCGTCGTCGCGTAGGCGAGCAGTATCGGGTTCGGCATGTCGGAATTTACCGATGCCGTGTTAATGATGGCGCCTCCAGGCTTCATATGCGGGACCGCGGCCTTGGCGAGGTAAAACATCGCATGGATGTTCACCTCGAAGGTCATGCGCCATTCTTCGTCGCTGATGTCGCCGATGTCGGCGAAGGTCGCCTGATGCGCGGCATTATTGACGAGAATGTCGACGCCGCCAAGTTCCTGCACGGCGCGGCGGACCACGGTGCGGCAATGGTCGGCCGAGCGAAGGTCGCCCTCGACGAGGACAGCCCTGCGCCCTTCCTTCTCGATCATCGCCGCGACTTCTTTCGCATCGTCGCTTTCGTCAAGGTAGGCGATCAGGACGTCGGCGCCCTCGCGGGCGAAGGCTATGGCGACCGCGCGCCCGATGCCGCTGTCGCCGCCAGTAATAATGGCGCACTTGCCTTGAAGCCGTCCCGAGCCCTTATAGCTTGTCTCGCCATGATCCGGGCGCGGGTCCATCTTCCCCGTCGAGCCTGGCATGGGTTGTCGCTGGCTGGGAAACGGCGGTTTGGGATATTCGGGCATGATTCTGTCCTTTACTTCATCCGGACGGCCTTAGCACCAACGGATTTCAGCGCGTCCGCGACGCGCTTCGGATCGTCGCCACGGAAGTCGACGGTCTTCGATCGGGCCCCCAAGCTTCTCGCCCGGCTTCGGCTTTACCTTCACGTCGGCGAGCGCGGGTCGATCGCCGGATGTATTGTCGGCGCCCATCGGCTGCACCACGTCGGTTCTCTGGACTCCGCACTCCTGCACAACGTGCTCGACCGCGAGTTCTGCCGCGCGGCTAGTATCGAATTCGGCGACGAGGATGCTTTCCATGCGTGTCTCTTTCGGGCAGGCGATGGCAAACAACCAACTGCGTCCCCCGGTGTTCCTATGGGGGCTGGCGGCCTTCGATGAACTCGTTAGAGCGCTCGCTTCAAATATTCTGCTGCCCGGCTCCCGGAGGCAGCAACTTGATCCGGTCGTCCGGACGCCACGATGCGACCTCCTTCGTTTCCAGCGCCAGGGCCGACTTCTACGATCCAGTCGCTCTCCGCTGCAACAGACATATCATGCTCGACCAGAACGACGGTGTTGCCAGCCTCGACGAGCCCTTGCAGCTGATTGCCGAGCTTTGTGACATCGGACGGATGCAGTCCCGTCGTCGGCTCGTCGAGAACGTATAATGTGCCGCCACGATGGGCGCGCTGGAGCTCGGTGGCGAGTTTGACGCGTTGCGCCTCTCCTCCTGAAAGTTCGGTGGCCGACTGGCCAAGTCTAATGTAACCGAGCCCGACCTCGCGGAGAACGCCCAAAGAGCGCGAAAGAACGTCATCGTCTTTAAAGAACTCGAAAGCCGCGTCGACGGTCATCGCCAGCACATCGGCGATCGACTTGTCCCGTATCTTGATCTCGAGCGTTTTCGGGTTATAGCGAGCGCCCCGGCACGTCGGACACGGAGTATAGACGCTCGGAAGGAACAGCAGCTCTACGCATACATAGCCTTCGCCCTCGCAGGTTTCGCAACGGCCCTTGGCCACATTGAACGAAAATCTGCCCGCGTCGTAGCGCCTGGCACGCGCCTGCTTCGTCCCGGCGAAAAGTTTACGCACGTGATCGAGCAAGCCGGTGTAAGTCGCCAAATTGGACCGCGGGGTCCGCCCGATCGGCTTCTGATCGACCACAACGAGACGTTTAACGCGATCCAACCCTTCCGTAATCTCCCCACTCAGCGTACGCACGGTCTCCTGCAGCTCAGCTTCGTCCAGATCGGATTTGCGGCGCTGACCTAGCTTCTCCGCGATCGCCTCGACGAGAAACTGGCTGATGAGAGTGGATTTGCCCGAGCCGGACACGCCGGTCACACATGTAAGGACGCCGAGAGGGAGGTCGGCATCGAGACGGCTCAGGTTATTCCGCGTCACGTTCCGCAGCTTCAGCCAGCTGCTCGGCCGACGGATCTTGCGTGGTGCCCTCGCGGCATCTTCGAACAGATACCTTCGTGTTTGGGACGCTTCGACTTTGGCCAAACCGGCAAGGCGCCCGCTGTAGAGTATCCGACCGCCCTGGTCCCCGGCAGCGGGCCCAACGTCGACGATCCAGTCGGCCTCGCGCACCACATCGAGCTCGTGTTCAACGACAAAGAGCGAATTTCCCGATGCCTTCAGGCGCCCGAGTGCCCGCAAGAGCGCCTCAATGTCTGCCGGGTGCAGGCCAGCGGAGGGCTCGTCCAGTACGTAGACGACCCCGAACAGGTTCGATCGGACCTGCGTCGCGAGCCGCAGACGCTGCAGTTCGCCCGGCGATAACGTCGGCGTGGTGCGCTCTAAGGTGAGATAACCGAGGCCTAGCTCAAGCAGAACTTCGAGACGCCCGACGAGATCCTCCACGATTCTCTGAACGACAAGCGCCTTTTCGGGATGATCGTCGGTACCGTCTTTCTTGCTTCCATCAATATACGGTTTGATAAGCTCGTCGAGCTTGGCCAACGGCAGGCGAGACATCTCGGCAATGTCCATTCCTGCGAATTTGACCGAAAGTGCTTCTGCTTTTAGCCGCTTCCCATCGCAGACCGGGCAATCATCGCTCGACAGAAACTGCGCTACACGCCGCTTCATCATGACGCTCTGCGTGGTGGCATATGTCTGAAGCACGTACCGGCGGGCGCCGGTGAAGGTGCCCATATAGCTGGGCTCCTCCTTGCGCTTCAGGGCTTTTCGCGTCTCGGCTGGCGTGTATCCCGCATACACCGGTACGGTTGGCTGCTCGTCCGTGAAGAGAATCCAGTCACGATCTTTCTTCGAAAGCTCGCGCCACGGCCTATCGACGTCATACCCCAAGGTGACGAGAATGTCCCGGAGATTCTGGTCCTGCCAAGCCGAAGGCCAGGCCGCAATGGCGCGCTCACGGATCGTCAAAGTGTCGTCGGGTACCAGACTTCGTTCGACGACCTGATGAATTCGCCCGATGCCGTGACAGTTCGGACAGGCGCCTTCCGGCGTATTAGGCGAGAAGGACTCCGCGTAAGGCAAGGCCTGCCCGCGCAGATATGTGCCCGCCCGCGAATACAGTATGCGCAAGAGGTTGGAGAGCGTCGTGACGCTTCCCACCGACGACCTGGTTGTCGGCGATCCGCGCTGCTGCTGAAGTGCGACGGCTGGCGGCAATCCTTCAACTGCGTCGACGTCGGGCACCTGCATCTGATGGAATAGCCGACGTGCGTAAGGTGATACGGATTCGAGATAACGACGTTGAGCCTCCGCGTATAACGTCCCAAACGCTAAGGAGGACTTGCCGGATCCGGACACGCCTGTGAAGACCACGAGCTCATTGCGTGGGATGTCGAGCGAAACGTTCCGGAGGTTATGCTCCCGCGCTCCGCGGACGCGGACGAAACCGTCGGCCATCGCGGAAGTCAGTTCTTCACTTCTATCGGCTTTCTCGAACATCGAGAGGTAAAAGCCCGGCTGCATCTCGTGGTTCCCGAGGGCATCCGGTCGAGTCGCCCGGGGCGCGTTAACGAAGGAACCATGAAGGAACACCCTTGTTGCGTCCGATACGGCAAAGTCCTTGAGACGACCGAAGGATGGCCAAGAGAGATGTGCTACGGCTGGGGCCATCCGGCGCCAACACGATTCACATCTGCGTCGACATGCACTGGATGTTCGCAGAGGACACCGAATGGAGGACGCCGTGGTTCGATCGGGTGATTCCTAGTATCGTCGCCATCACGGCAAGGCATCCCGAGCGGGCGACTTTTACCCGCTTCATCCCAGCCCGGTCCTCAGGCCAAGGTGCGGGGATGTGGCGACGGTACTACGAGCGACGGAGCTCGATGACAATCGATCGTCTTGGCCCAGATATAGTCGATCTCGTTCCGGAGCTCGCCTGCTTCGTTCCCCCGGCCACGATTTACGACAAGCACGTTTACTCTCCGTGGACCGGATCCGACCTGCATCTTCGCTGGCGCGAGAAGCTGGTCGGTACGATCGTCGTTACAGGAGGCGAGACGGAGGTTTGCGTGCTCGCTACCGCGCTCGGCGCGATCGATTGGGCTTTTCGCGTCGTCCTGGTGACCGACGCGTTCTGCAGTTCCGCGGACGAGACTCACGACGCCATGATGGCGGTCTACTTGAACCGGTTCGGCGAGCAGGTCGAGTGACGATGGAAACGCTGATGGCCGGTGGCTCGCGTGACGATCGCAGGACGTTAGGAACGGTTCTTATTCCTCACTGTTTGCCGTGCGGCATTCATTGACAGGAGATACGACGCGAATGCTGGCCGGCAGTCCGAGCAACCGGCTCGCTCCGAGGATCTGCACCGTCGGCAGGCGAGGAGTGGCCATAGAGTGTGATAGGTAAATTCGCATCCTCTATTGGCGGCATCGCGGCCTTTCTCGCATCGCTGTCTTACATCCCTCAGTTGAGGAAGGCTTGGCCGCGTGGATCGACGGGCGACCTCTCGCTTGGGATGCTCGCAGCCCTCAGCCTTGGGCCTACGTTGTAGGTCGTCTACGACCTGCTGCGCCAAGACTGGGTTGTCGTTGGCGCGAACGCGATCGGGGCGTGTTGGCCTGCGAGATCCGGGACATGCGATAGACCCCAAGTATCCGTCAGGCTGGCTCGATCGCCCTCATGAGGTCCCGCGCGATCTTTTGCTTCATCTGTTCCATGGTGCACTGGTCCGCCTTCTTGTCGGACCTCCATCTAAGGATGGTCGTACCGTGCCGAAAGCGGCCACCGGTGAAGTGATCGTAGGACACTTCGACAACGTATTTCGGCTTCACCGCCTGCCATTCGGACGATCGTCTCGTCGACCATCGGCTTGGTCCGCCTGGCGCGTTGCCAGTGAAGCTTTTGGTCGCCGCAATCATCTCGAGTCTTTCGGTCAGCGCCGGTTTGTCCTTTGCCTTGATGGCTGACGAAAAGCCGACGTGGTGCAGGAGGCCGTCTGCATCGTAAAGCCCCAGCAGCAATGAGGCGACAGCTTTGCGGCCGGCCTGCAGCTTCTCGCCGTAGCGAAAGCCTCCAACGACGCAATCAGCGCTGCGATATCGCTTGATCTTCTGCATGCCCTCGCGCTTCCCGGTCTGGTACGGAAGATCGAGCCGCTTGGCGACCACGCCGTCACTTCCGCCGCCTGCCGATTGCAGCCACCGCTCGGCATCCCCGAACTTCGTGCTGGCCGGCGATAGCCGAAATAGCGGCGCGCGCGAAAAATTGCGGCCAGCAAGCTTTTCCAACTGAGGTCGCCGTCGGGACAACGGTTGGTCGGCCAACTTTTTGTCGCCCAGCTCCAGCAGATCGAAAGCGAGAAACAGGGCCGGCGTGTCCCGGGACAGCTTCTGAACGCGGCTAGCGGCCGGATGGATGCGCTGCAGGAGGTCATCGAACGAAAATTGCCCGCCAACCTCGACGACGAGCTCGCCGTCAAGCACAAACCTCCGTTCGCGCAAATCGCGGGCTGCGGCGACGATCTCCGGGAAGTATCGGGCGAGATCCTGGCCGGACTTCGAGCGCATGGACACCGCGTCCCGGTCCCGCGCCAGCAGGCAACGAAATCCGTCCCATTTGGGTTCATATTGCCACTCCTTTCCGACTGGAATGGCATCGACAGAACGTGCCTCCATCGCCTCCATACGGACGCCACGCGGCGGCATTTCGACCTCCTGCTCGATGATTGGTCGCGGGAATACCATCGTGCGATCACCGCCGCTTTGGTGGTCAGGAGCCGCGCCAGGACGTCACCCGTGACTTTCAAATGCGCTTCGACAAGCGCGCGTGGAAGCCATTGGTTCAGCAGCGAACGACCATTTCAGATTGGGCATCGAGCCGTGATCGGTTTCCGGCGGGCGGATGGTGAAGGGCTCCTGAACTTCCCGTGCAGGCTTGCGAGAGCCCGAGATGTGGCCCCTTTGCCGTCTCGTTTAGGCTCCGGCGGATCTTGAGCCATGACCATCCTTGATCGATCGTTGTCGGTCCTTTCAGAACGGCCTCGGGTCCCCTTCGTTGCTAAAGCACCGGGTACGGCCACAGCGTTCGCAGTAGGAACGGTTCCGCCGCCGGTCTATTGCCCAGATTGAAGGAGCAGGGAATGGCGGATCAGGTGCGGCGCGGAGCGATGAAGCGCAATCACAGCACGAAAGCTGGAAGAAGGGCAGCCGTCGGGCCAGGCGCTCGCATTTCTGCGTGATGTGGTGCGAGAGGCTCCGCTGCCCTCGCTGCTCGTCGCCTTCATGCTGGGCAGCCTGATCGCGCGTCTTAGCCGGGAATATCGCGATCAATCGCAAGATCATCGAACAGGGGCGAAGAACCTCCGGCAAACATCGCCGCCATAAGTTCCGCCGCGAGGAAGCTGAAGGTAATGCCGTTGCCGCCATAGCCAAAGGCGGCGAAGATATTCTTGGAGCCGGGTACCCTGCCGATCAACGGCAAGCCGTCATGTGTGGTATCGAAGGCGCCCGACCAGCCGAACGCCACATCTTCCGATGCATGCGGCCAAAGCGCCTTCAGATAATCTTTGAGCGCCCTCACCTTGGCAGGCGTGGCGTCATCACGAGCGTGAGGCTCGATGAGCGCACGGTCATCTTCGCCACCAAGGATGATGCGGCCATCAGTGGTGGTCCGCGCATAGTGATAGTTCCGGCTCGCTTCCCAGATGAGCGCCTGTTCGGGCCACAGATGGCCTGGCTGCCGCCGGCTCGCGATGGCCCAGCTGGAAGCTGGTTGCTGCGCCGTGGGCCGCACAATATCCGGCATCACATAGCCGGTCGCGAGCACAACCTGGCGCGCCTCGATCGAAAGTCCGTTCTCAAGGCCGACGGTGACGCTCTGGGCCGTGCTGTCATAGGCAACCGCGTTGGCCTTGAGAAGGCGGGCACCGCGTTGCAGGGAGATATCAAGCAGGCCATGTGTGAGCAGCACAGGATCGGCATCAGCCGCGTCCCTTGACAAAAGGGCGCCCGCCCGCGCGATGCCGAAGCGCTTCAGCAGCGCGGCGTGATCGAGATAGAGGGACGGCAGATCAGCGCGGCCCCTCAGCGCACATTCATCCTGAACAAGGTTCGGACTGTCATCGACGACGAGATAGAGCGAGAGACGCCGTCGCATCTGGCAGGCAATTCCATGCTGCCAAACCAGGGACGGCAGGCCCTGCGCGGCATGGTGGCTGGCCCGATAGCAGCGCACCGCCTTCTCGAAACCATAGAGCTGCGCGAGTTCGAACAGCGGCCGGTCGATTTCCCAGAGCAGCATGGCGGTGCTGGCCACCGTGCTGCCGAGACTGGGAAGCTCGCGATCGATGATGACCAACTGGCGGCCTTGCCGTGTCAGGCGCTCGGCCATCAGCGCACCGGTGATGCCGGCACCGATGATCAGCACCTTGCACCGAAAGCTGTCAACGATCGGCTCAATTGGCAGCGGCCGTAGGACGGCCCACGGTGTGCGCGGGCTACGCAGATCGCCCTGCTCGATGTCCTCGTCCTTGAAGATGGAACGCTCCCTGAGCCTTGACCGGATCTCGCTAGACCTTTACCGGGCGCAAAGCCGACACGGCCGGAGCATTGATCGGCCGTCCGTTGGGCGCAAAGATCGAACCGTGGCACGGACAATCCCAGCAGCTCTCGAAGCTGTTCCAGTGCAGATGACAGCCAATATGCGTGCAACTGGCCGAATGAAGATGCAGTTCGCCAGCCTTGTCCTTGTAGGCTGCGATCTTTTCGAGTCCCCGCCGCAGAATGGCGCCCTCACCGGGCTGAAGCTCTTCGAGCGAAGCGATTTCACCCGGCGCCACATATTCCGCGAGGTTTTGCAGGATCGTCATGTTCTCGCGCAGGAAATTCCGCGCCGCTGCGAGCGGCTTGCGATCCGGCGCATAGACGGACTTCCACGGATGATCTTCCCCCAGAATGAGGGCTGTGTTCAGCATCGCGCCCATCACACCATGGGTCAGACCCTGGCCTGAATCGCCCATCGCAACGTAAATGCGCTCGCTGCCGGGCTCGCGGCCGATGAAGCCGGCATAGTCGATCGTGTCGAGAACCTGACCCGACCAGCGATGGGTTATGCGGTCCAAAGCCGGGATCAATTCACGCGCCCAGTTCTCCAGCCGAGCAAAGCGCTGGTCGGCATCGTTGGCCTCACCGCTTTTATGGTCTTCACCGCCGACCAGCACGAAATCATCCTCCTCGGGGCCCGTTTGCAGCCGCACATAATGGTAGGGATCTTCGGTGTCCCAATAGAGCGCGTCGGGCAGTTCGCCCCGCGCGATGGCAAAGGCGAGCACGTAAGTGCGGTAAGGAGAAACCTTGGTATGCAGTTGAAAGCGGTCGGCGATTGATGCGTTGGTCGCGATGACAGCATGCACGGCCGTGATCAGCCCCTGTGAGGTTCGCAGCGTGACGCCGCCGTCATGTTCGGCGACTTCCTCGACCGGGCTGTTGGCAAAGAAACGGACGCTGCCGCTTGCGCAAGCGGCGGCAAGTCCGGCGAGATATTTGAGGGGATGGAATTTTGCCTGGCGCGGATAGCGCAAGACGTGCCGGCTCTCGCAGCCCTTGAGCGGCACGCCAACCAGCCGGTGCACCGGTGCGCCGACCTCGCGCACCGCTTCCAGCTCCTCATCGAATATGTCGGCCGGCATGCCATTGCCTTGAAAAAGGTAACCGTCAAGACGGAGAAAGTCGCAGGCAATTTTCTCGCTTGTCTGGATTTCCTCGATGCGATCCACGGCGGCGGCCTGACTTTCGTAGAACAGCTTGGCGACCTCGGCGCGGCGCAGCTTCCTGAATTCGCTCATCAAATCATCGCAAAGCGGCGCAAGATGCGCCGAGGTGCGCGCCGTCATGCCGCTTGCGATACCCTTGCGGTCGATGACGATGACCGAGCGGCCGCGCTTCATCAATTCGTACGCCGTCGACAGTCCGGCGATGCCCGAACCAACCACGGCGACATCGCATTGCACATCGCCTTTGAGGGCACCCGCCTCCGGCAGGATTTCGGTCTCCATCCAGAGCGAGGTGCTGACCATGTTGAACTCCACCCAAAGAGGCAAAACGCGGCCTGTTTGCGCGAGTTCCTGCGGACGCACGAGACGCCCCACCATCATAATCTTCCCGGCCGGCTGTGGCGTTCACGCCCAGGAACCAGCACGGCGAGCATGCGTTCCCCCCGCTTTAGGAGCGAGGAGCGGCGTCATGGGACTATTCACCAAAGACATCAAGACGATGGATGATCTGCTGCTGCATGGCTTGCAGGACATCTATTATGCCGAGGAGCAGATCACCAAGGCCCTGCCGAAGATGATCGACAAAGCCACCAACCGGGATCTGGCCACGGGCCTCAAGAACCATCTCGAGGAGACCAACAAGCAGATCGAGCGTCTCGAAAAGGTGTTCGAGAAACTCGGCCAATCGCCAAGCGGCACGCAATGCCCAGCCATCGACGGGATCATCAAGGAAGCCGACGAGACGGCCGGCGAGATCGAGGACAAGACGGTGCTGGATGCGGCGCTCGTCGCCAACGCGCAGGCCGTCGAGCACTACGAGATATGCCGCTACGGCACCTTGATCGCCTGGGCGGAGGAGCTCGGCCACGACGATATCGTGCGCTTCCTTACCACGAACCTAAACGAAGAGAAGGCAGCGAACGCCAAGCTCAATACGGTCGCGTTGCGCAAGGGTGTCAACAAGAAGGCCTCCACCTCCGCCTGATTCCCGGCAGGGCTCGGCGGATCGATTTCCGTCGGGCCCGCTGCTCCTTTCGAGGCCCGAGTCGTCCGCCATGACCAATCTGACAAAACTGCCGAGTTGGGCCGACGATAAGAACATCTTCGCCGTGGTCGAGACGCCGCGCGGCAGTTCGTGCAAGCTCGATTTCGATCCGAAGCTTGGCGTTTTTGCCTTGGCGAAGCCACTGATGGCCGGCCTGACCTATCCCTATGACTGGGGGTTCATTCCCTCGACCAAGGCCGAGGATGGCGATCCGCTGGATGTGCTGATCTTGCATGACGCGCAGACCTATCCGGGCGTCGTGCTGCGCTGCCGTCCCATCGGCATTCTCGAAGTCGAACAGAAGAAAAAGGGCGAGACGGAGCGCAACGATCGGGTGTTTGCGGTGCCTGA
Organism: Bradyrhizobium sp. BRP56; assembly: GCF_020194035.1. NCBI lineage: Bacteria > Pseudomonadati > Pseudomonadota > Alphaproteobacteria > Hyphomicrobiales > Nitrobacteraceae > Bradyrhizobium > Bradyrhizobium sp. BRP56. The sequence continues at coordinate 11,725 of NZ_JADYVV010000098.1, read as the reverse complement.
TAGATCACCGCTCGAAACTGATCTCAAGGATATCCGCGATCTTCCCACCCATGCACGCGATGACCTCGAACAGTTCTTTCGAGCAACGAATGCGCTGGAGAACAAGGAGCTGAAGTTTCTCGGCTGGCATGGTCCCAGCCGTGCGGCCAAGACCATCAAACGGCTGGCCCGCTGAATCGGGCTCGAAATAAGGTGAACCCTTGGGACGAACCATCGTGTGGCTACCCTGATCCCTTGGTTGATGCAGCAACAATTTCCGGGACTATTTGCCGTTCAAGCTGACGGGCTGTCGCCTCCGCCGACCATCCAATCCTCGATACCTTCTTCATCTTCCTCGGTGCTAAGCCGCCAACCGCGTCGGCCGGCTTGGTCGGATGGCTGGTGCTTGAGCCGAATTCTGGTGCGGCGCATCGATCGAGGTTCTCCAACCTATCAAGCGTGAAACATCTGACAGCGTTCCTATGAGGACACCGCATTCGGTATATCCTCTAACGGATGCTCGGAATGGTGCGTTGGAACTTGCCAGCGCCATCTAGATTGTCGATGCGGTGGATGGGAAAGCCGACGGCGCGGAAGTCATGCTTCTGGCAGTTCAACTAGCAGTGTCTTTTAGTGGAAAGAGAAGAACCCATGGCAAAAAAAGCCAAGAAGAAGCGTCGCTACTCGAAGAGCTCGGGCTCGGACGTCAAGAGCGAGATGCGACGGTACAAGAAGGGGACGGCCAAAAGTGGCCGTGGCGGAAAGGGCGGCAAGGTAAAAAGCAAGAAGCAGGCGATCGCGATCGGACTTTCCAAGGCCCGCAAAAAAGGCAAGAAAGTCCCCAAGAAAAAGAAGTAATGGAGCCGATGTACAGGTCACTGCGTAGTGACGCGTATACCTCCGCCACGTTTACCGGCACTCGGCTTAAAACTTCAGGGTAGTGCGTAGGCCAACCACCACCTCGCCTTTGACGATAGCTTGGCCAAGAACGGGCCGGGAATAGCGAAAAGCGCAAATGCGGCGGCTACTGCGTCCAGTTCCACCTCAACCGCAAGGAGGTCTACACCCGCAACTGGCTCGTTTGGTCACGGGATCGTTCCACCGCCCGAGCGGTCGAAGATGCCGCAAGACCGGTTACTTGAGGCCGCTGCTATCTGGCGGGTCTCCTGTTGCGGCCGGTCGCCACTACGACGTCTTGATCGCCTGGATGGAAAGCTCAGCCACACGATATCGTTCGATCCCTCGCCGCCAAATTCGACGAGCAGACGGCGACTAAGCTCAACTAACGCCTCGCAAGGGCGTCAATTGCAAGACCGCAAACTGATGGAGATACACATGAGACGCACTATAATAGCAATCGCGTGCATTTTGCTGGCGACACCGGTCATGGCGCAATCCGTCAGCGAAAAGACCGGGGTCAATTCCGTGCTCGGGGTCAGCTCCTCGACGGTGGATTTTGTCAAGCAGGTCGCGATATCGGACATGTTTGAAATCGAGTCTAACAAGCTCGCACAGCAGAAGGGAAATGCAGCGGAGAAGACTTTCGCTTCCCAGATGGTAACGGACCACACCAAAACCAGCACCGAGCTGAAGGGACTTGTCACCAGTGGCAAGGTGAAAGCCGAGTTGCCCAGCGCTCTCGATTCATCGCACCAAAGCAAGCTCGACAAGCTGAAGGGTGCCAACGGTAACGACTTCAGCTCGGAGTTCAATTCGATGCAGGTCAGCGCTCATAAGGATGCCGTCGACCTGTTCGAGCGCTATGCCAAGGGCGGCGATAACGCGGATCTGAAGAATTGGGCCGGCAAAACCCTGCCGGCGCTTAAGCATCATCTTGAGATGGCGCAGGATCTCGACAAGAAGCCCGCGCCTACGGTCGGCGAGGGCAAGAAATAGCGGAAGGACGGAGCCGTTGCGAGGCGGCTCCTTTCCCCTTTTGCTGCCGCTGGCGGTTGGCCGCCCGGTCTGGGATTCGGCAATGCACCCAGATTCCGTCGACCCGGCAGAAATCGCAGTCGACGTTTTCGAGTTCCAGGATAGCTTCAGCGGTCAATCGCGGTCATGACGCTTTGGTAGTAAGGCGCACATTCCTCGCCGCGCGCGCCCACGAGCTCCTTGGAATAGTCGTCCAGCGCTGTGGCGAGATTCGCGGTCGTGCGTGCCGTCATGCCGGTGTCGATCCAGCACGATCACGGAGCGCCCACGGCTTGCAAGCTCTACGCCACCGGCAGCCCAGCAATGCCAGAACCGACCACGACCACGTCCGCCCGGTCGGATCCCGACAGGCTAGCAACGTCGACCACCGGGACATTCATCCAGAGCGATTGCGTATATTCATCTCGCACGCAGAGTTCTTGGCCAATAACGGAGGCACGCCTGAGCAACAGGCGCTTTGGCGGCCTAACAGGTATCCCCTCCTATCCGCTCGACTATCCCGGAGGCCTGCGCGCTCCCCGGCAACTACTGCAAGCTGGCATGCCACCGCGAGCGGAGCATCCTGGCGAGCTCGGCACTGCCATCACGCTTCAAAACACCTCAAGTTAAGGTTTAGCTATCATCAGCCAGAGTATGGCGGCCACCGCCATGAACACTGGAATGCCGAAGGCAAACCACAGCCAGCAGATTCGGTGAGACGAGAGATACAGCACCATCGACCACGATCCATCCTTCCCAGAAGGAGTAACCGACGTGCGGCACAAGCAGCGAGCCTGTGACGGGCTGTGCAACGACAGCGGTGGCTGTGAAGATACAATCCGCACCTCGTTGAGATCGTGCCAGGACACCTAATGTCGGCGATTCTACTCATCGAAAGGACCGAATGGCCGTGCGAGGAAAGCCAGCCACAATAGCGGACCTTAAAAGTCCTGTCGCTCCGATGACGGCAACCTTCATTGATGGTGCTCCGCGTTCGGAGCTAAGCCCTCTTCCGCGACCGTAAGCCTCGAACGAATTCCTCCATATAGGGAAGGACTTCAAACAGCAGGACCGCGAATAGAAACGCCGCCACATACGTCCATGGTAATGGCTCTCGCTTCAGGGCGAGTTCGTAACGTGCGGGCCCAGAACCCAGTCCCCAAAGGCTGAGGAATTGCGGCCAGTTTAAGATGATGACGATCACCATCGCCATGAGAGGCATCAGCTCGAGAAAACTATGGACCTGCTGTTCGATGGGCGTGATGCTCCGCTTATGGCTGGCGAATGTTGTATCCCAGAGGGCTGTCAGCTGGTGCGTAACAAAGCCGACGATCATAGCCGCAATAATAAGAGCGTTGATTTCAAAAAAAATCGCCGCCAGCAATGGTATCGCAAGTTCGATCAACATCAGCAGATGAAGTAGGGTTTCCTTATAGCCGCTTGTCGTCTCAATCCGAGATGCGCGATGGCAAAGATAATCAGCAAACCCGGCTAATAACCAAAGGGGCAGCACAAAGTACAGCAATACAGTTTCGGCTGCTGCGGAATGAGACATCCGGTTAGCGCTTCTTCTCTGCTTACAGGCTATCTGGAGTGCGGAGGGGAGATGACTTGTCCTCGTTTCGCAACTCCTGCTCCGCCAACCGCCAGAATTCTTCCTCCCTGCCTTCGGGCTTGCCGCTCCGCTCCCATATCTCGTAGGCGCGCTTCTCGATTTCCTTTTCGGTCGGTTGGGTCACCACGTGCCTCCTTCAACTCTGTAGGGATCGTGGGCTCGGTTTCCGCTAATCACGGCCTCTTCGACGGTTAGTCGTCAGCGACACGCTCGGCCGCCGCTATCACAGCAGTCATTTCCACTCGCTAGCGCCGATCCCTCCTTCCGGTGATAAACCCGCGAAGTCAGCGAGGTTCCTCCGTTGAAACCTTGCCTAATTCGTCCTCATTTTTTAGTTCGAGGTTGAAACTGTCGATCTCGACCCGACGGGAGGCGAGAGGCGCCGTGTGCGGCTATGCCGGTGGTCTTGATCGTTTCGTCGGCCATTCTAAACCTTGCACAAGCCGCGGGCAGCAACTGGGCTGCTTTGCATTCAACCCGCGCCGATAACCGCAGTTCCTCTGGTCTCCCTTGTGCACGATCTTGGGACAAGCCGTGCTGGATTTCGCCCGGCCTCAAGTGCCCCAATAGGAGTCGCGTCAGCCCGCGTATTGCTGGGAAATCAATATCTGGGGCCGGTGACGGGTGCCGATATGAATGCCCGGAAGGTAGCTCGGCCATGACGAGATCAAACTTCCTCATTGCGAACTAATGAAGAGACGCCAGCCCGTCTATCGCGTTCGCGAATTGGTGGAGCCGCTGGGCTCTTTCACGGTCCGCATCGATCGCATTTTCCGGCGCACGTACCAAGCCGCTACCGCGATAGTCAACCAGGCGAGGGAGGCGCCGACGAAGACGGCGGGGATGTTGCCGCGTGGGATTAGCATCGAGAAACCAACCGCGAAGGCCAGCATGCCCAGCGCGCCGAGCGCAGCGCCAGCGGCATCGACGGCGGCCGCCATTTGCCCGCGGCGCTTGCCGGCGAGACCCGCTTCGCGCTTGCGGCGAATTTCATGCTTCTCAATCAGCGTTGCGCTCGCGCAGAATATGGCTGGAAGGGCAAGAAAAACGCCACCGATGACTGCTCCATAGCGACTGCTGATGAGGCCGGTAAAGACGGTCGCAGCGCCGCCAAGCACGAAGCGAATCAGATATTCGTACCAGCGGCCTTCCTTGAGAGATGACGTTGAAAACCGGATCGGGCTCACGTCTGACCTCCAGCGAAAACCAGCAGCCCGAAAGCGGCGACCAGCCAAATGACGAGTGACAGCAAGGTCGCCGTCACCGCTCGCAGCTTTGCGCGGACAAGCAGATGGCAGGCGACGACACTGTAGATGGCGAGCGCAACCGCTCCCGCAATCATCGCCTGAGCTTGCAAGGCGGCGTAATTGACCCCGTGCTGATACACCGCGATCCCAAGCGTCGCGAGCGCGACCGAGGGCGCTGCTCCGAACAGGCCGGCGAAGCTCTTTGGACGCAGGAGATCTCCCAGCATCGCGAAGGCCGATACGACGGCGCCCCCGAGGACGAAGCGGATGACGTACTCGGTCATTTCGCTTTCTTCCAGAGCTTCGAGAGCGGCCCGCCGGCCCCATAGACCGGATCCTTACGCGGCACCGAAACCTTCGGAATGGCTTTCAGCGCCCGCTGACGGTCTTCGACGCTCGTGCACTCGTCGTATGTACCGGTCGGCGGGTATGCCCCGATGACGAGGAACTCATCGCCCGCGGAAAGGCACTGATGTCCTGTGCCGGCGGGAAGAACCGCGATGTCCCCAGCCTTCAGGGTGAAGATCTTCCCTTTGTTGCCGCCGAACCGAACGCGGCCCTTGCCGCGCGCGATGCCGAGCACCTCATGGATCCTGGAGTGATAATGCACGTAATCGTAGATGCCATCCCGCCAGCTATCTCCCCATCCGTTCGCTTCAAATAGGTCTTCGATCACGGCCGCGGCGTCCAGGTCCTCGTCGAAAGCGACCGCGTTTCGATACAGTACGAGCGGCCATCGCGGGTGATTTGGAATGAGACCGTCGTCCTTAAAGCGAACCGTAACAGGCTTTCGCGCTCGCGCGAGATCCACAGCCTTCCGCTTGCCGGGGCGCTTCAGACCGGTTGCGCGCTCCACGTATCCCTTCAGGTCTTCAAGAGTCGGCATGATCATCCTCCTTTGAAATTCCGTTCGAGTAGCCGGTCCAAAGCCGGAGGCCCCGTTCGAGAATCGCCCCGAGTGCGAAGCCGGCAACGACATCGCTCGCCCAATGCGCCAGGATCGCAATGCGAGTGAGCGACAGCCCGACCGCAATCGCGCGGATCGCCCGCCGGGGACCTGCCGGCAACCCGCTGGCCGCCGGTGCCAGTCCATGTGCAGCGCGTGGCCTGAGGGAAACGCATCTTTTCGTTTGCCGGAAAGCGGGACGCCATGCATATGCCCAATCACCGTCCGACGATCCGGCCGAGTTTGGTCGAATACGAGTTTTAAATCATCGGGCAGCAGCGACGCAGTGACCGTCACTGGCAGAGCATGGTTTCCTGCGCGCCGCAGCGGCACCCCACAACCGCGCGAGGCAAGCCAGCCGACGGCTGTCAGGACCAGAAGAAGCTTCTCATCTACGCCCCAGGTCAGGGCGCGGGCCACCTGCTCCGGGGCCGGCGCAGTGCTGCGGGCGATTGAATGTGCCACCGCGACATCCGCTCTGGTCGGTCTAACATTCACCGGAAAGCTTGGACTGCGGCCAAGGCGCCTTGCTGACAAGCTAGCGATCTTGAACATGTCTCAACGATCGGAAAGATAAGTACCTCCCCAACGCTCAACGTGCCGTCGAGGTCCTCCCCCGGCTTTCCAACAAGGAAAGTCGGCGGTTCGGCGTCCGGGCAGGAATCCTCCGTCCGATAGGAACAAACGATCCTGGCTTCCGTTCGGGATGATCTCCCCTCTCATTGCAAGGCCTTTCGATGTACCACCATGTCAAGAAGCTGATGTTCACTGTCCGCGTCGACGAACCAGACCCTCGTTTTGGCAACATGCTTCTTGAACAGTTCGGTGGTGCCAACGGCGAGCTCGCTGCCGCGATGCAATATTCAATACAGGGGCTCAACTGCGAGGATCCGGATCGCAAGGACCTGCTGATGGATATTGGCACCGAGGAACTGAGTCACCTCGAAGTCGTGGGGACACTCGCCCGGATGCACCTCAAGCCGGCGAAGTTCGATCGCCAGGCCGCCGAAGCCGATCCCCTGATTGCGATCGCTGGTGGCGGCGGCGTGAACCTGTTCAATTCCCAGGGCAATGCGTGGACGGCCGACTACCTGAAGATAACCGGCGAGCTCGACGTCGATCTGCGCAGCAACATCGCCGCCGAAGCGCGGGCCAAGATCGTCTATGAACGCCTAATCAATTTCTGCGACGACGCCGGTACCAAGGACGCGCTGCAGTTCCTGATGACTCGGGAAATCACACACATGAGAGCGTTCGCGCTGGCGCTCGAGAGCATGGCCAAGCCCGCTTTCAGCATCGGCCGCATCGCCCCAACACCGGGACTGGTCGACCAGTTCTTCAACGACTCCACCGGGGCCGGCGACCACGGCGAGATCGACGCCCGCGGTCCGTGGAACGAGGGCAATGGCTGGGTCTTCACGGAATCGCCAGCGATCCAGGCTGAGCCCGGCGCGTCCGCCGCGATCGTCGCGGAAAGTTCGCCGCCAGACGACCAAGCCGGGCTTGGCGACTTGTTGATCGATGAGCTACGCGACATCCTGCATGCCGAAAAGCAACTCACCAAGACGCTTCCGAAGATGGCCGAGGCAGCTCGCTTCGATCAGTTGCGAGAGCTGTTTGAGCAACATCTCGTCGAGACCGAAAACCAGGTGGAGCGCATCAATGAATGCTTCGAGTTGCTCGGCAAGACCGTCCGAGCGAAGCCTTGCAAGGGCATGATGGGGCTTATCGAGGAAGGCCAGGAAATCATGGCTGAAGGAGAGGAAAAGGAAGACGCGGCCGCGGACCTCGCCTTAATCGGAGCTGCACAGCGTGTGGAGCACTATGAAATCTCGGCTTACACCATGGCGAAGAATCTCGCCCAGCAGCTACGCCACAGTGCAGTCGTCGCGCTGTTGTCGAAGTCACTTGCGGAAGAGGAGAATTCTGATCAGTTGCTAAACCAAGTCGCTCGATCTCTGATGTCGGTAGCCAAAATGCCAGCCGCGATCGAACAGGCCGAATAACGCCGGCTGGCGGGGCCGCAAGTCAGGGCCCGAAGGACCGCAAGACCAGCAGTTCCTGTCAGATACCGGAATGAGAGCGCTGCGCCAATACCTCGGTCATCTTTTGGGTATTCAGTATCCCAATATGATGGCACTTCGCCGGATTTTCGGCCAACATATGAATTGGATCTTGGATGAAAGAGGCCGCCAACTGAGGCGGCCTCTACGACATCAGCAGCCAAATCAACGCCGCGACGCCAAAGGCGATGGCGACGTATCCGGCAATAGTGATCCGGTCGTATCGCTCGGCCATGCCGGAACTCTCAGGCCAGCAGCAAAGCCACGTTGACGTAGGTCAAGCTAGGTGGACGGCTGGAGTCCGGGAGAGGAGCCACTCGCTCATGTGAGCGCCAGTCTCAGCCTGTCGGGCCTTCTTCAACAGCTCTTCTTTCTCGATACCTGGTTGAAGCCCGCTGGCTTCGTCGCGCAGGCTCTTGGCCTCTTCTGTCAACCGCACTTCTAGAGAATGCTCTTGTTTGAAACGACGCCGCTTTTGCATGCGTTGCTCCACTGCCATTAGCGATGCTCTGTTAATTATTGGACAGAAGGCGCGTTCCTCTCGGAAATTGTTCACCAATTATCGCTAGTTCGAGGCCTCCGAGTCGGGCTGCCCTGTGCCCTCGGCTTTGCTTCTGGCTTCGAACGCCTCTTGCTCCGACTGCGGGCGTCTCCGGAGTAGACCTAGCCAGCCCTGCGCCACACGGAGACGATCATCGTCCGAGATCGCTTTGTCAGCTTGCCGCGCGCTGACTGGCGGCAGCGCCGGTTCATTCGCTGCTCGGTCCAGCAACATGTCGCGGCTCGAGCAAGCTCAGCGCGGTGTCGATCTTCGCGAGCAGCTTCTCGATTTTGTCACGCTCTTCCGGAGCAGGATTGCCCAGCGCATTTAGCCGCTCGACAGTATCCAGATCGCTGATCGACAACGCCAGGCGTCGGCATCCCTGCGCCTCCGCGAGCCAAACTCGTCTTCCAACCGGCGGGTTGCAAAAAAGCGCTCAACCGCCCTTCAGCGCGTCCTTGACTTGCGTCGCAGGCCAGCTGTCGCCCACGGGCCTCGCGCGCACCTTTGCGCCACTACCGACCAGGACATGAGACGCAACTTCGTCGTCTGCATCGAGAACCATCAGGTCCGTCACGGGCTCCCAGTTCAGCGTCAAGTCGAGATCGCCCGGAAAGATCTGCCATCTCGAGCCGTCATCGAGCTCGACGATGTGGCTTTGCAAGTGCGCGCGTATCTTCATGATTCAAACGGCATGCGGCTGCTGTGGGGGGCGTTCGACGGACGTGGAGCGTCGTAGCCGGCCATCCTCGCCATGGCCGCACTTGGCGCATCTCAGCCGAACGTCCTGATGGGAATAGGGGGCGTTCGGGCCCGCCGCCATAGGCCAAGCGCCGCAGTTGGGGCACTTCACCAAAAGGGTATCGGTTTCGATCATCGGCGGCTCCGTAGCTGCGCCCCATTCGAGGGTCAACGTACGGCGGTTGGCGTGGTTGCCTGGCTTCGTCCGCTGCCCGTCCGAAAAGGGCGCCGGCCCGGCAGAAAAGCGGCTCGCCTGACATGACCGGACGGGCCGCTTCGTGATCATCGTAGTTTGATCAGTGTATGTGAATCAGCCAATAGCCGGCGCCGCCGATCACGATGACGGCGGGAGCGGCCCACAACAGAAATACAGGCATCGTTCATCCTCCTCTTCCTTCCGACCGGCCCGAACCATGGCCGACGGATCATCACTGTTCGGTGCAGACCTTGGTGGTCTTCACGGCGGATTCGGCTTCCGTCTTGGTCTTATAGACGCCGTCGCCAACGACCGTCGTGGTGGTAGTTGTCGGCTTTGTGTCGACGACCGTGCATTTCTTAGTCGCGGCATCGCGCACGATGTAGAATTCGGCGGCGCTCGCAGCCTGCGCACCGAGCACAAAAGCGGCAAGGGCGCCGCAGACGATCAGCTTATTCACTCTCCTCCATTTCTGGCCCCACTCACGAACGGCAGCGTCAAGGCAAAGTTCCGATTGTTCCCGGGGTTGCCGTTTTCAAAGCCGGCTCGCCTCTCGCGCTGCCGCAAAAATCACGGGCTTGGAAAATCACCTGAGCGGAACCAGCCAGCGCGCGCGCCCTCTTGAGTTTGCCATTCGACCGTGTCCCAATGTGCCCCTGTCTTGCGGACTCCTCGCTATGCGGTTCGATTGAACATGGTCGTTAGATGCCTGACGGTGGCGGTCCTTGTTGCGGGGCTTCTCGCCGGCACCCACGCTTTCGCGCAGGAAGACAAGAAGACCGACGAAGACAAGCCTGCCGATCCGGACACCGGCGAGAGCACCATCGAGGAGAAGACGCTTGGACTTCTGCCGAACCCGTTTCAAAAATACGGGATCAAGTTCGCCGCGACCTACATCGGCGAGACGCTCGGAAATGTCTCCGGCGGGCTGAAGCAGGGAGCGATCTACGAAGGCCGGCTGAACCTTGCCGTCGATGTCGACCTGCAGAGGCTCGCCGGCATGGACAGGCTTACCTTCCACGCCAACATGTTCCAGATTCACGGTGCGGGACTGTCGCGCAACTATCTCGACAATCTCTTCGTCGTCAGCGGCATCGAAGCATTGCCGTCGACGCGACTTTACGAAGCCTACTTCGAGAAGCAGTGGGGTAATAAAAAGGTCTCCCTGAAGTTCGGGCAGCTCGCCGCCGATAGCGAGTTCTTCAACACGAAATATACAGATGTCTTCACCAACGCATCGATGGGGTGGCCGGCAATCACATCTCTCGACCTGCCCAGCGGCGGTCCGTCGCCGCCGTTGGCGGCAATGGGCACCCGGCTGCTGGTCAACGCCACGGATCAGCTATCCATTCTTGGCGGCGTCTTCGACGGCAACCAGGCGGGTCCGGGCCCAGGCGATCCACAACAACGCAACCGATATGGCGTCAACTTCCGGATTAACGATCCGCCCCTTCTGCTGGGCCAAATCCAGTACTCCTGGAACAACACGAAGGGCGATCCCAATCTGACGGGCCAGATCAAGTTCGGCGGGTGGCGTCACCTCGGGCCATTCTCCGATCTTCAACTCGCCAGCAACGGCGTTTCGCTTGCGGCGCCGGCCAGCAGCGGCACTCCCCTGATGTTGGCAGGCGATGTCGGCGGATGGGCAGTCTTCGAGCAGCAGATTTATCGCGTGCCCAAAAGCGATGATCGGGGAATCGGCGTTTTCGCTCGCATCTCCGGCGCTCCCGCGGACCGCAATCTGATTGATCTCTACGCCGACGCCGGACTCGAGTTCATCGGCCTCAGCGACAAACGACCAGACGACAAATTCGGCATCGCTGCTGGCTACGCCCACGTCTCGAAGCGGGCTCAGGCACTGGACGTCGACTATCGCGTACTCTTTGGTCCGACATGGCCGGTGCGCAGCTTCGAAGGACTGTTGACGGCGGTGTATCAATATCAGTTACGGGACGGCTGGACCCTGCAGCCAAACTTCCAATACATCATTCATCCCGGGGGCGGAGCAACGGACCCGGCGGGGCCGATCCCGGGCCGAGCGCTCAAGAACGCAACAGTCTTCGGCCTGCGCACGACTTTGAAATTCTAGGAGGCAGATTCCGCCGTTAATCGACGAAAACAGCTAGACGATCATACGGCTCCAAAGGGCGTAACGCGCGAGAGCGATCGACGCGGTTCGCAGCGTTGGCAATATTGGCGCCCACATGGAAAAGGACGTGAATCTAATCGTCGACATCGAGCCCGGCGAGGTTCAGATGTTGATTGACTTGATCGAGATGCTTTTTGATGAATGGTACGTCGAGAAGCATAAGTGAGAAATGCGGCTGGCGGAAATCAAAGCGCTCAGCGCTAACAAGTCGTCCGTGAAGAATGCAGATCGGCCCGATAGATAAGCAGAAGTTGTCTCGATGAAGTGTTCGATTTTGCAGGAAAGCCGGGTGTTGGGCCGCGGTTTCTTGCGTTTTAGGATTTTGCTTTCGAGC
>NZ_JADYVV010000097.1:0-27266 GCF_020194035.1 Bradyrhizobium sp. BRP56 | reverse complement strand
CGGACCGAGCTGCCATTGGCCGATAGGCAGGCAATCTCGCATCGGTCGTCCAGAGAGAGCTGCTTGTAAGTCCGCCCCATGGCAACACCTCCTCAAGGAAGTGTTGCACTTCGTTTGTGAACTCAGGGGACCCATACGCCGCGGAGGATGTTGTGAATGGGATTCGTCACTCCAGCGTCGTGAAACGATAAACATCGGTGGTTATGGGTCCCTGCTTTCGCAGGGACGACGATGAGGATCGTTCTCGCGCGAGACAACGCACCGTCATTGCGCTCCCATCTTCGGTGTCATCACCCGCGCATGCGAGTGATCCAGTACTTCAGAGATGCCTGTGCTTGAATCGAGAGGCCGCGGCGTACTGGATCGCCCGGTCCCGTCTCCGCCAAGGCTTCAACGAGGCCATGCATCCTTGGCGCGCCGAAGCTTTAGCGGAGGCGGCGAGCCGGGCAATGACAGTGCGGATGCGACACACGATCGTCGTCCTGGCGAAAGCCGGTCCCCATAACCACAGCATTTGATCATGAACGGGATCGTGGCCCCAGCGTCGCGCAACAATTGCGATCCGGGGCAATGGGTCCTGGCTTTCGCCAGGACGACATTGAGTGTGTGGCGCGGTCTGTGAGTCACACATCCGGAATTGGGCGGGACCGTCGCTCCGTGGGCCGAAGCGGCGATCCCTGATCGCGCGAGGTGCATGGTCGGGTGTGGGCAAAATGTCGGCCAATCCGCACGACTGGGGACATGATAGATCGACAAGCGCACGCGGCAATTGCCATTCTGGACTAGCCCCGAGTGACAGATTCAGCGGCAAGCATGCTCCACAGCGCAGAAGTAGTAGCGCGGCGCAGCAATCGCGGTTCCTGGTAGATGAGAGTCCGAAGAGAGGCATAACGTCATGGGTGGAGGCTGGCCGCTACGGCCTCCGAAGCCGCCGTCCAGCCCCAGCTCACCCCCCTGAGCTGGGGCGCGCCGGAGCGCACGAAGCGCAGGAGGGGTAGGCCAATCAGAGGCGCGAGCTGAGTTTCGTCGTCGCGGCCTTCGACGCTGCCTTTGACTTTGCGCGCGGCGTCACGCCATGTCTGGACGATGCTGCAATTCGGGTATGTCGCTTGCCGGCCAGCTTTGTGTGCCTTGATACCGTACGATGAGCAGCATACTCCCGACCATCGACCGGTGCGAGATGCGCTGGGTCTCCATTCAAGTATGGACGTCCAACTCCGAACTGCTTTTCGTGCTCGTCGATCCATTTCCATAATCGCTTGGTCTCGGTTGCACACTCCTCCTTGCTCCCGCCATTCATGCTGACGACGTCTGCGGCGAGCCCGTGACCATAGCCCCCACGCGCGCTGCCGCCGTGATAGGACTTGTCATTTGCGGCCTTCAGCCCGCTTGCAATCGATTGGCGGTAGTCATCGCGGAATCCGCTTGTGATCCCGGGTGCCAGTCCGGCCTGCTCCGCTGCATGGAGCATATAGAACAGCTTTTGCTTGAAGGCTCGATCCATCCCTCCGATCACGTAATCCATCAGAGGCATCCCGGCTTTATCCGCGGCTTTGGGGTCCTTCCATCCGAAGTCATTTTCGACCCGCTTCGGGATGCTGCGTGTGACGGTGATCAGTTTGCGCTTCCGTTTGATGATCACGTCCTTTTTTTCGTACACGACGATCCAGTCGGTCTTCGGCGCTCGCGTGTAGAGCGCGCCAAGGAACCGGTCGATGCACGCCTCGGCAACAAAGCATTCGTCCAGGACCAGAACTGTATCAATATTGTCCGGGGCGGCCTTGAGCGGGTCGGTAACGTTGGCGGTTTGAGAGGCCTGCTCAGCTTGCTTCTCGCTTGGCGTCGTCGACAGAGCCTCGGGCGACGCTCGGTCCGCATCCGGCAAGACACTCCCGTTGGCATCGGATTGAGCCGACGGTTCGGATGCCGTCACCTGCCGGCTCGACTCCTCAATGGGCGACGCTGCACGCACATCGTGAACGACGGCGCAGCATGACAGTGAAACCAGAGACGAGACAATGCGTAACCAACCAGCCCCGCAACCGAACCGACTTCGCCTGGCGCCATGAAACTCTCTGAGAGATGACATCGGCATTGTCAATCGACATGAGCTAAATTGATCATGGCAGCGTGCCATTGCGCTCCGGGCTTGGCAACCAGTTACCCACCACAGAATTGCCGCCGAGCACGCAACTATTCAGATACGCCGAAAGAATTCCTTACGTGCAGGTTTGACAGGTGTTGCCGGGTTGCCCGCCGGATCAATCCGCCGCGTCCGAGACGCGTCTGGCGGGACAACCCTCGTCCGTGTTCACCGATCCACCGTTAGGTGGATTGCTGCCTGCCCGGTGGCCAAACGAGAGTCCTCCGCGAGGACCGGTGTCGTTTTCGACAATGTGGCGAGCGGCGGCCGCTCACAACATTGAAGGAAACGACATGCGCGATTTCATGGCCATCGGCCGCTCGGTGGCGGTTGCGGAGCGTGGCATGGCCGCGACCTCGCACCCGCAGGCGACGCTGGCCGCGGTCGAGATGCTGAAGGCCGGCGGCAATGCCGTCGATGCCGCGGTGGCGGCGGTCGCGGTGCAGGGCGTGGTCGAGCCGCAGATGACCGGGATCGGCGGCGACTGCTTCGCGCTGTATTCGCCCAAGGCCGGCGAGCCGATCGCGCTGAACGGCTCGGGCCGCACGCCGGCCGCAACCGATGCCGAGAAATTTTCCGCAAGCGGCGCGCGCGACATTCCGCCGACCGCGCCCGAGGCGGTGACCGTGCCCGGCGCGATCGATGCGTGGTGCAGGTTGGTCGCCGATCACGGCAGCAGGTCGCTGGAGGAGATCTTCCGGCCGGCGATCTCGGCTGCCGAGCGGGGCTTTTGCGTGACGCCGCGCGTCGCGGAGGACTGGCGCCGCTTCCGGGCCCGGATCGAGATCGACGGCAATGCGGCGGCGCAGTTCCTGCCCGGCGGCAAGGCGCCTGAGGTCGGCGATATCCGTACGCAACCCGCGCTCGGCCGCACCCTTCGCCGGATCGCGCAGCACGGGCGCGATGCGTTCTACGCGGGCGAGGCCGCCGACGAGATGGTGGCCATCTTGCGCGCCCTGGGCGGCGCTCACCGCAGCGACGATTTCGCCGCCCAGACCTCCGACCATGTGCGCCCGATCTCGGCGCGCTACCACGACCACGACGTGGTCGAGTGTCCGCCAAACGGGCAGGGCCTGGCCGCACTGATGATCCTGCGGACGCTTGCAGGCTTCGATGTCGGCAAGCTCGGTGAGGCCGATCGCATCCATCTGCTGGCCGAAGCCACCAAGGCCGCCTACCGCGCGCGCGATGCGTTCTTCTGCGATCCCGCCACCGGCAAGGTCGATCCGGCCGCTTTCCTTGCCGAAGACTATATCCGGAAGATCCGTGAAAAGATCGACATGCGCCGCGCATCCGCGTCCGCGACCTGGGACGATATCGAGCACCGCGACACCGTCTATGTCACGGTGGTCGACCGCAACCTCAACGCCGTGTCGCTGATCAACTCGCTGTTCTATCCGTTCGGCAGCGGCATCTACGCGCCGAAATCGGGCGTGCTGCTGCACAACCGCGGCTGGAGCTTTCGCGCCAGGCCCGGACATCCCAATTCGCTCGGGCCGCGCAAGCGGCCGATGCACACCATCATCCCGGGCCTGCTGCGCAAGGACGACAAGACCGTGATGTCGTTCGGCGTGATGGGCGGGCATTACCAGGCCGCGGGCCATGCCAATCTGCTGTCGAACATCTTCGACATGCAGATGGATATCCAGGCCGCGGCCGAGGCGCCGCGCTCCTTTGCCTTCGACGGCGCGCTGTCGCTGGAGACGACCATTTCTCCAGGGATACGCGACGACCTTCGCGCCCGCGGCCACGATGCCCGGTTCTCGGAGGAGCCGATCGGCGGCTGCCAGGCGATCCGTATCGACCATGCGAGGGGCGTGCTGTTCGGTGCCTCCGACCACCGCAAGGACGGCCTGGCGCTGGGGTTTTGAGGGGCGGTGAGGCTTTTACAGTTCATTGCGAGGAGCGACAGCGACGAAGCAATCCATATCACCGCCCGCGGAGTGATGGATTGCTTCGCTCCGCTCGCAATGACGTGGATGGACCGATGTGCCCCATGACTATCATCCTGAGCTGAGGCCGCCGCCCGCATTGCGGGGACGCGGCGGAGCATCCACCGGACGGTGGATTGTTCCAAATGCCGACATGCCGAACGTTTGGCCATCATGCCGGCGTCGTGCGCGGTTCGGCCTTGTGCGCCGCACGGTGAGAGGCTGATCGCTCCAGGCTTTCCCAATCGAGAAGTTTGATCCGTATGAACAGGACATTCGCCGACACGGTCTTCCGCAACGGCCGGATCTACACGTCGAACCGCGGGCAAACCTGGGCGACATGCGCGGCCGTCAAGGCCGGCCGGTTCATCGCGGTGGGCGAGGAACGCGACGTCGCGGCGCTCATCGGCGAGGGGACGGTAACCGTCGATCTCGGTGGACGCATGGCGATGCCGGGGATCGTCGACATCCACAATCACATCATGATGGGCGGACAGGCCGATCTCTACGAGTTGCGCTTCTCCAACGCCGACAGCATTCCAAGGATCGCCGAGACGCTGCACAAGGCTGCCTCAGTGGCTGCGCCGGGCGCCTGGATTGTCGGCGGGCAGTTCGGCAATAATCTCCTGAACGAGATGAACACCGCGGAGTCCTGCGCGCTGCTGGACGCGGCCTGCCTCGGGCATCCCGTCGTATTGCGCGACGACACCTATCATAATCGCTGGGCGAGCTCGGCGGCGCTGCGGCTGGCCGGTGTTGCGGCCGACACGGCTGATCCGACCGACGGCGAGATCGGCCGCGACCTCAAGTCCGGAACGCTCACCGGGATCATGATCGAGGCTGCCTCCGGCCTGGTCGAGCGGGCGCTCGCGGCCTCCGGTCACTATACGGCCGAGATGGACCGCGCGGCGGTGGCGCGCTCGATCTCGGTGCTGAACGCTTATGGCGTTACCGCCTTCATCGACGCTGCCAGCATGCAGCCGATCATGGCGGCGCTGAAGGGCCTCGACGACCGCGGCGAGCTCACCGCCTGGGCGGTCTGCGCGATGCCGGTGGTCGAGCCGGGCTTCATGTTCGGCAAGGCCGGCGAGGAGCTGTTCGCGCTGCGCGAGGATTACCGCGGTGCGCATGTGAAGCCCGATTATGTCAAGGTGTTCCTCGACGGCGTGCCGGGCGCCAAGACCGCGGCCTTCCACGAGCCGTATGTGGCCGACCCGGTGCGCGGCTGCTGCTTCCGCGGCTCCACCATGCTGACCGTGCCGGACCTGATCCGTTGGCTCGGGCGCTGCGAGAAGCTCGGCCTTGCCGCGAAGATCCATTGCGCGGGCGACGCCGCGGTGACGCAGGCGCTCGACGCCATCGATGTCGTGCGCAGCTTCAACGGCCCGACCCATCTGATCCATCAGATCGCGCATGCGAGCTATATCGCGCCCGACGATGTCAAGCGCTTCGCCGAGCTCGGCGTCGCCGCCGACCTGTCGCCGATCATCTGGTATCCGACCATCTTCCTCGAGGCGCACAAGGCCGCGATGGGCGAGGAGCGCGCGCAGCGCTTCTGGCCGAACAGGGATTTGAAGGAAGCCGGCGCACTGATGGCCGGCGGCTCGGACTGGCCGGTGATCCCGATCCCCGATCCCTGGCAGGGCATCGAGGGCATGGTGACGCGGCAGAATCCGACCGGAGATTTTCCCGGCAAGTCGCTGTGGGCGGAGCAGGCGCTCGACCTCAAAACCGTGATCGACATCTACACCATCGACGCCGCGCGCGCGGCCGGGCTCGGCCAGTCGATCGGCTCGATCGAGGTGGGCAAATCGGCCGATTTGATCGTGCTCGACCAGATGATCTTCGACATCCCGCCGGATCAATTGGCCGATACGCGGGTCGAGATGACCTTCTTCGAGGGCCGCAAGGTCTACGAGCGGGGCGCGTGATGGCAGCGGTGGATCAGATTCCGGTCACGGTGCTGACCGGCTTCCTCGGCAGCGGCAAGACCACGGTGCTGAACCATTTGCTGCGCCAGCCCGAGCTCGGCGGCGTCGTCGCCATCATCAACGAGTTCGGCGAGGTGGCGCTGGATCATCTGCTGGTCGAGAGCAGCGAGGACCGGCTGGCGCTGCTCGACAATGGCTGCATCTGCTGCTCGGTGCGCGAGGATCTGATCGAGACGCTGGCCGACCTCGCATCGCGCCGCGCTGACGGCACGATCCCGCCATTCCACCGGGTGCTGGTCGAGACCACCGGGCTCGCCGATCCCGTGCCCGTGCTGCACACGCTGATGACGGCGTCCGATATCGTCGGCCGCTACCGGATCGACGGCGTGGTCGCGACCGTCGATGCGGTTAATGGTACGCACACTCTTGCGGCGCACAGCGAAGCCGTCAGGCAGATCGCCGTCGCCGACCGGCTGCTCGTGACCAAGACCGACCTTGCCGCCGATGATGCACTGGCGCGGCTCGATGCGCAGCTTGCGGCGATCAATCCGGTCGCAACGCGCTCACACGTGCGGAACGGGATCGTCGATCCGGCAAAAGTCCTCGATGCCGGGCTGTTCGATCCGGCGGCGCGCTCCGCTGATGTGGTGCGCTGGTTCGATCTGGCAGCGCAGGCGGCGAACACGCCGCACCATCACGGGGATCACCATTGCGACGGCGAGGCGTGCAGCCACCACAGTCACCACGCGCACGACACCGGCGTATCATCCTACAGCCTGATCATCGACGAGCCGATCCAGCGCGAGGCGTTCGCGCGCTGGCTCGATTATGTCGCGGCGCTTAGAGGCGAGGACCTGCTGCGCTTCAAGGCGATCGTGCATGTCGCCGAGCAGCCCGATGCGCCCATGGTGGTGCACGGCGTGCAGCACGTGTTCCATCCGCCGATCGCGCTGCAGGGCTGGCCGTCGGCGGACCGGCGCTCGCGGCTCGTCTTCATCGTGCGCGGCATCTCGCGCCAGATCATCGAAAACACCTTGTGCAAATTCGCCGCGGTGAGCCGTGCGGCGATCCAGCGATCGGCTGCGTGAGCCGCGGTCAGGCATTTTCATTGGTTGTGGAGGGAGAGGGACATGACTGAGACAAAGAACAATACGGCATCCGGCCGGCTCAATCGGCGCACGCTCTTGAAAGCGGCCGGTGCCACCGGCCTCGCATCGGCGATGAACGTGCCGCTGGTCAATGTCGCGCGGGCCGCCGGCAACACCATCAAGATCGGCTGGGTCGGCTGCCTCTCCGGCGTCCGCGCGCAGTTCGCCGAGCCCGATCCCTGGATCCACGAGCGCATCAAGGCACGGCTGAAGGACGGCCTGAAGATCGGCGGCAAGACCTATCAGGTCGAGCTGGTGTTCAAGGACAATCAATCCGATCCGAACCGCTCGTCGGTGATCGCGAGCGAGCTGGTGCTGCGTGAAAAGTGCGACCTGATCCTGATCGAGGACGGCGACGCGCAGCCGCCGGTGCAGGAGCTCGCCGACGCGCGCGGCATTCCCACCATCTCGACGATGGTGCCGTGGCAGGGCTGGATGTTTCCGCGCAAGTCGACGCCGGACAAGGGGTTTCCGTACAGCTACCATTTCTTCTGGGGCGCCGACGACGTCGCCAAAAATTTCTTGGGTATGTGGCAGTCGGTCGAGACCAACAAGAAGGTCGGCACGCTCTACATCGACAACCCGCCGGGCCAGGCGTTCTCCGATCCGAAGCTCGGCCTGCCGGCGGGCATCTCGGCGGCCGGCTATCAGGAATTCTCGGCCGGCAAATTCCAGATCGCGACCGACGACTTCACCAACCAGATCGCGCTGTTCAAGAACAACGGCGTCGACATCGTCTCCGGCTTCACCTTCAGCAATCACTGGGTGACGCTGTGGAATCAGGCGGCGCAAGCCGGTTTCAAGCCGCAGATCTGCACGGTGGCGGCGGCCTTCCTGTTCCCGGCCGCGGTGAATGCGCTCGGCGATCGCGGCGACGGCATGTCGACCGAGGTGTGGTGGACGCCGGCCTATCCGTTCAAGTCCTCGCTGACCGGGCAGAGCGCCGCCGAACTCGCCGCGGAGTGGGAGAAGACCACCGGCAAGCAGTGGACCCAGCCGATCGGCTACGCCCATGCGCTGTGGGAGGTCGGGCTCGCGGCGTTGCAGAACAGCGATCCCAAGGACAAGAACTCATTGCGCGATGCGATCGCCGGCCTCGACATGGAGACCGTGGTCGGCCGGGTCAAGTTCAAGGACAGTCCGATCAAGAACGTCGCGGTGACCTCGCTGTCGGGCGGGCAATGGCGCAAGGCCAAGGGCGGCAAGTCGAAATACGAGCTCCTGATCGTGCACAACGGAACGGCGCCGTTCATCCCGAAGCAGGCCGATCTCCAGCTGCTCTCCAAGCTGGCTTGAGATGGCACCGCTTCTGCGCGTCAGCGGGCTGGCCAAGCGCTTCGGCGAGATCGTGGTCGCCGACAATGTCAGCTTCGAGCTGGCGCGCGGCGAGTGCCTCGGCGTGATCGGCCCGAACGGCGCCGGCAAGAGCTCGCTGCTCAACCTGATCGTCGGCCTGCTCACGGCCGACGGAGGTTCGATCATGCTCGACAACAGGGAGATATCAGCCCTGCCGCCGCATCGCCGGGCGCGGATGGGGCTCGGGCGGGCGTTCCAGATTCCGCAGCCGTTCCCGCATCTATCGGTCTATGAGAATGCGCTGGTCGCGGCATCCTATGGCGCGGGCCTCACCGGCGAGGCGGCGTCGAGCTGGACTATGCAGGTGCTGCAGCGGACCGGGCTCGATGCCAAGGCCGACAAGCTCGCCGGCGCATTGCCGCTGATCGACCGCAAGCGGCTGGAATTCGCCAAGGCGCTGGCCTCGAAACCCAAACTGATCCTGCTCGACGAGATCGCCGCCGGGCTGACCGAGCCGGAGGTCGAGCGTCTTGTTGCCATCATCCAGTCGGTGAAGGCCGATCACGCCATGATCTGGATCGAGCACATTCCTCACGCGCTGCGCGCGGTGTCGGATCGCATCCTGGTGCTCGATTTCGGCCGCAAGGTGCTGGAGGGACCGCCGGCCGAGGTCATGGACAGCGCCGTGGTGCGCGAGATCTACATGGGATTGAAGGCCGATGGCGTTGCTTGATGTGAACGGCCTGCAGATCTTCTACGGCGATCTGCAAGCCGTGTTCGACATGAACTTCACCGTCGCGGACGGCGAGGCGGTGGCGCTGGTCGGCGCCAACGGCGCCGGCAAGTCGACGTTCCTGAAGGCGCTGGTCGGTCTCAACGAGGAGCGGCGCGGGGCCGTGCAGTTCGACGGCATCGATATCTCGCAGATGCCGGCGGAAGAGGTGTCGCGGCTCGGCCTCATCATGGTGCCCGAGGGCCGCCTGCTGTTCGACTCGCTGACGATCGAGGAGAACCTGTTGATGGGCAGCGTCAACCGGCGCAAAGGCAGCTGGACCCTGCGGCGGGTGTTCGACCTGTTCCCGATCCTCGAGGAGCGGCGGCGGATGTTTCCCGGCCAGCTCTCCGGCGGCCAGCAGCAGATGGCGGCGATCGGCCGCGCGCTGATGTCGAACCCGCGGCTCCTCTTGTGCGACGAGATCTCGCTCGGGCTCGCCCCCGTCGTGGTCGAGCAGATCTACCGCTCCTTCGCCGACATCCGCCGCGAGGGTACGGCCGTCGTGCTGGTCGAGCAGGACGTGAAGCGCGCGCTCGCGACCTCGGAGCGAATCTATTGCCTGTTGAAGGGGCGGGTGTCGCTGACCGGCCCGGCGCAAGGGTTGCAGCCGGAGCAGCTGACGCACGCCTATTTCGGTAACTAGCCAGGATTGGCACGACATGATCTGGGTTGAGACATTGATCAACGGGGCTCTGCTCGGCGGGCTCTATGGGCTGCTCGGCATCGGGCTCGCGCTGGTGTTCGGCGTGATGCGCGTCGTCAATATCGCCCATGGCGAGTTCATGGTGCTGAGCGCGTTCTGCGCCGTGCTGCTGGCCAACCTGTTTCCGCAGGTGTCGCCGCTGTTGATGCTGATCCCGGTGATTGCGCTGTCCTTTGCGGTCGGATGGCTCTATCAGGCTGCCATCGTCAACCGGGTGGTGACCTCGCCCGATCCGCTATCGCCGCTGCTGCTGACCTTCGGCGTGTCGGTGATCCTGCGCAACGTGATGGTCGAGGTGTTCGGCGCCGACGTGCGCAGCCTCCAGGTCGGCGAGCTCTCGCGCGCCAGCCTCGAGATCGCGGGCCTCAATATCGGCATCATGCCGCTGCTGACACTGGTGCTGGCCGCGCTGCTGTTCATGGCGCTGCAGCTCGTGTTGCGTCATACCGAGTTCGGCCGGATCGTGCGCGCCACCGCCGACCGCCGCGATATCGTCCGGCTGTCCGGCGTCAAACCGGATCGGGTTTATAACTATGTCATGGGCCTGTCGCTCGCGCTCGGCGCGATCGGCGGCGTGCTGCTCGCGGTGCGCTCGAGCTTCACGCCGTTCTCGGGGGCTGAGCGGCTGTTGATCGCGTTCGAAGTCGTGGTGCTCGGCGGGCTCGGCTCGTTCTGGGGCGCGCTGCTCGGCGGCATCGCGCTCGGCATGGCGCAATTGATCGGGCTGAAGATCGATCCGAATGCTGGGCTGCTCTATGCGCACCTCCTGTTCTTCATCATGCTGCTGATCCGCCCGTCGGGTCTCGTGTCGAGCAGGGTGTGATGCCGATGCCGACACGGACAATTCTCATGGCCTCTGCCATCGTGCTTGTCGCCGCAATTGCCGGCGCGCCCTTCGTGCTGAACGAGGGTTTTCTGCGGCTCGCGACCGAGTGCCTGCTCTTGCTGACGATGGCGCAGATGTGGAACCTGCTGGCGGGTTATGCCGGGCTGGTCTCGCTTGGACACCAGGTCTTCGTCGCCTTCGGCGCTTATGCGCTGTTCCTGACCTCGGGCTGGCTCGAGGTTACGCCGATCTGGGTGCTGCCGGTCGCGCCGCTGGTGGCGGGCGCCGTTGCGGCCATCATCGCCTTTCCGCTGTTTCGTTTGCGCGACGCCTATTTCTCGATCGCGATGTGGGTGTTCGCCGAAATCATCGGCGCGTTCACAATGAAGTCGCAGGCCGTCGGTGGCACGTCGGGCGTGCCGCTCGCGACCAGCAAGCTGATCGATTTCGACTGGTTCGAGCCGACGATGTTCTGGCTCGCCGGCGGCCTGACGCTCGTGACCATCGCGGCGCTGTACAGGATGATGACGTCGAGCTTCGGGCTCGGGCTGATGAGTGTGCGCGACAATGATCTTGCCGCGATGAGCGTCGGCGTTGACGTCCGGCACAATCGTTTCGTCGCCTTCGTGCTCTCGGCGGCGGGATGTGGACTTGCCGGCGCGCTCAGCTTCATGGGCAATCTCTTCATCGCGCCGCTGGCGGCCTTCGACGTCAACTGGTCCGTCTACATGATGTTCGTCGTGATCATCGGCGGTATTGGAACGCTGGAAGGCCCGATCCTCGGCGTCATCATCTTCTTCGGCCTGCGCGAACTGATGACCGGACCGCTCGGCCTGTCCGGCGGCTGGTATCTGGTGGGGCTCGGCATCATCGCCGTCGTGGTGATGATCGTGGCGCCGCGCGGCCTCTGGCCGGCCTTGCGCGATCGCATCGGCGTGCGGCTGCTCGATGTACACCGCGCCGCGCCACGCCCGGCCTCGGCCGCGATCCTGCCGGCTGCGTCGGAACAGGTTACCGGATGAAGGAGCGGGCCTTCACGTCGCCACCGTTGCTTGTATTCTGACAGTTCTGGCTTTGAGTGGAGGGCGGAATGGCTCTGATTTTCAGGCATGGCGTGTGGGCAGTGGCCGGTCTGATGGTCGCGACATTGGCGGCGCCGCTGCCGGCGCAGGCCGAGCGGCGGATGTGGCCGCAGGCGGCCGCAATGCACCCGATGGACGGGCTCACCACCGACGAAATCCGCTCGGTCTCCGATGTCCTGCGCGGCGCCGGCAAGCTCGACGATTCCGCGCGGGTCGTCTCGATGTCGGTCGAGGAGGACCCCAAGGACGAGGTGCGGGCGTGGAAGCCCGGACAGCCATTCACGCGCCGGGCCAGCGCGACGCTGCTGAGCGGCGGGCATCTCTACGAGGCGCATATCGATCTCGCCGCGCGGAGCCTGCTCGGCTGGCAGGAAGTCAGGGATCATGAGGCTGCGCTGACCATCGACGAGCTGATCTCCGCCGGCGACCTGCCGAAGCAGGACCCGCGCTGGATCGCCGCGATGGCCAAGCGCGGCATCACCGATTTCCGCAACGTGCTGTGCCTGCCGCTGACTGTGGGTCCAGTGACCGATCCGGCGTTGAAGGGCCGCCGCCTGCTCAACGTTCCCTGTGTCGACACCACGGGGGCCGCCAACAATCTCTGGGGCAAGCCGATCGAGAACCTGTTCGCCCAGGTCGATCTCAAGAGCAAAACGGTGCTGTCGGTGACTGATCTTGGCGTGGTGCCGCCACCGCCGCAGACGCCCTCGCACGCCTATGCCGACTCCGGAACATACCGCAAGCCGCCGAAGCCGATCGAGATCACCGCGCCCGAAGGCAGCAATGTGAAGGTGGAGGGCGGCCAGGTCCGCTGGGACAACTGGTCGTTCCATGTCCGTCTCGAGCCGCGTGTCGGCGCCGTGCTGTCGCTGATCCGCTACGATGACCACGGCACGCTCCGCGACATCGCATACCAGATTTCGGCGAGCGAGATGTTCGTGCCCTACATGGATCCGGCGCCGACCTGGTCGTTCCGCGCCTATATGGACATCGGCGAGTACGGCTTCGGCGTGCTCTCCAGCGAATTGCAGCGCGGCGTGGATTGTCCCGAAGGCGCGCATTATCTCGACCTGACGATCTCGGATACCAAGGGTGCGCCGGTCGTTTCCAAGGGCGCGGTGTGCATCTTCGAGCGCCCGACCGGCGATCCGATCTGGCGCCACAGCGAGCTGATCAACAACACCGCCGAGGTGCGGCCGAACAACGAGCTGGTGGTGCGGATGGCGCCGGTGGTCGGCAATTACGACTATCTGGTGGACTACGTGTTCGACCGTGCCGGCAATATCGATGTGCGGCTCGGCGCCTACGGCATCGATGCGACCAAGGGCGTCGCGAGCAAGACACTGAGCGACCCGACGGCGGCGCAGGATACCGCCTTTGGGACGCTGGTCGACGAACGGCTGCTCGCGGTCAATCACGATCACTACATGACGTTCCGGATCGACATGGACGTCGACGGCACCGCGAACCGGCTGGTCGAGGATCGCTTCAATGTCCGCCGGCTGGAGCAGGGTCAGCGCAAGAGCCTCTGGCAGGTCGACACCAGGCCGGTCGCGACCGAAGGGCCCATCACTATGCCGCTGAACGCGGCGCAGTTCAGGATCGAGAGCACGAGCAGGACCAACAGCCGCGGCTATCGCACAAGCTATCAGCTGATGCCCGGCCACTCCGACGTCTCGCTGCTCGCCAAGGACGATCCGATCCAGCTGCGTGCCGGTTTCAGCGCCTACACGCTGTGGACCTCGGCCTACGCCAAGGACGAGCGCTACGCTGCGGGGATGTATCCGAACGGAAACCCCGAGGTCGACGGCCTGCCGAAATGGACGGCGGCGAAGCGACCGATCGAGGACCGCGACCTCGTGCTGTGGTACACGGTCGGCTTCCGTCACGTGCCGCGCGCCGAGGATTGGCCGGTCATGCCCGGCCTGTGGCACGGCTTCCGGCTGCGTCCGTTCAACTTCTTCGATCGCAATCCCGCGCTCGACGTGCCGCCGATGGTGAATGCCAGGGAGACGAAATGAGCGGCCGCGCGCATCGCATCGGAGCGGTGGCCGGCGCGCTGCTGGCGCTATTGGCGGCAGGGCCGGTTGTTGCCGGCGCGGCGGCCGAGAGCAGCGTTGACGACGCGTCCTTGCTCTATCTGAGCAGCAACGATTGGGAGCGCCAATCCGCGCCGCGCAAGGTCGCGCTGGCGGCCGACTTCATGCGCATCTTCTGCACCGATCAGACGATGTCGGCCATATCGCTGGCCGATTGCCTCGACCGCGACAAGGCGGATGGCGCGCTGTTCGAGCGCGCCATGGCTTGTGTGAGTGCGCTATCAGGAAGCCGCTGACAGCCCGGCGTCGATCCCTTCGGCGATCCGCCTCACGTCGGCCGGCGTCAGGATCAGGGGCGGCGACAGGATCAGGTTGTTGCCGGAGACACGCAGCATCACGCCGGCGTCGTAGGCGGCGTCGGCAACCTTCGCCATCGTCTTCTTGTCGGCGGGCTTCTTGCTGTCGCGATCGGCGACCAGTTCGAGCGCGGCCATCAAACCCTTGCCCCTGACGTCGCCGACCAGCGCGTGCTTCGCCTTGAGCGCGGCCAGCGCCCGCGCAAGGTCCTCGCCGCGCGCGGCGGCATTCTCGTCAAGCTTGAGGCGGCGGGTCTCGGCGAGCGCCGCAAGGCCCGCGGCGCAGCCGACCGGATGGCCGGAATAGGTGTAGCCGTGGCCGATCGAGCCGAACGTGGTCGTGTCGGCCTCGAAGGCTTCCGCAACCTGCTCGCCGATCAGCGTCGCGCCGAGCGGGAAATAGCCCGAGGTGATCGCCTTCGCCATCGTCATCATGTCGGGCTTCACGCCCCAGAGCCGCGAACCCGACCATGCGCCGGTGCGCCCGAAACCGGTGACGACCTCGTCCGCGATCATCAGGATGCCGTGACGGTCACAGATCTCGCGCGCCAGCTTCATGAAGCTGTCCGGCGGCACGATCACGCCGCCAGCCCCGAGCACCGGCTCCATGATGAAGGCCGCGATGGTGTCGGCGCCCTGGAATGCGATCTCCTCCTCCATCGCCGCCGCGCACAGCAGCGCGAGTTTTGCGGGATCGGTCTCGTTGAAGGGATTGCGATAGGTCGACGGCGCGGGGATATGGAACACGCCGGGCAGCATCGGCTCGTAGTTGCGGCGGAAATTGGCGTTGCCGTTGACGGAGGCGCCGCCGAAATGGGTGCCGTGGTAGCCCTTCTTCAGCGCCAGGAACTTGGTGCGATCAGCCTGGCCCTTGATCTTCCAGTATTGCCGCGCGAGCCGTAGCGCGGTCTCGACCGAGTCCGATCCGCCCGAGGTGAAGAAAGCGCGCACCATGCCTTCCGGCTTGAACCATTCGGTGAGCTCGTAGGCGAGCTCGATCGAGGGACCGGATGAGGTGCCACGGAAGCCCGAATAATACGGCAGCGCGCTGAGCTGGTCCGCGATCGCCTGTTTGATCGGATCGCAGCTGTAGCCGAGATTGACATTCCACAATCCGCCGACCGCATCGATCACGGTCTTGCCGTCGATATCGGTGACTTCAACGCCTTCACCCTTCATCACGATCCGCGGCGGCTGCGCCCGCATCTCGGCGGGATGAGCCATCGGGTGCCAGATCGGCTTGGCGTTGTTCTCAACCAGGAAGTTTCTGTCGCGCATGGTCGCCCTCTGTCCGGCTGGAGCCTGTTCCGTTTCGATGGAATCGGGACCGAGCTCCAGATTCTAGTCTTGACGCGTTTTCTTCACGCGAACCGGTACCCGCTTCGCTCGAAAGCGCTTTAGTCGAACTGCAGCCCGAAATGCCGCAGCGCCTCGCTGTAGGACGCTGCAGGATTGCGCACATCGAACAGCACCGTGCGCATGTTGCATGCGGCGGCGCCTGCGATGTTGCGGCGCTGGTCGTCGACGAAGACGCAATTGTCTGCCTCCAGCGCCAGTTCGTCCAGCACGCTTTGATAGGCGCGGGGGTCGGGCTTCAGGATCCCGGTATGCGTGGCATCGACGATGGTGTCGAAGCGCTCGAGGATGGAAAGACGGCTGCGGAAATCGGTGCCGTAGAACAGGTCGAGCTCGTTGGAGAGGATGGCGAGCCGGAACCCGGCATCGGCGGCGAGGGTAATCGCGCGCGCTGCCTCGGGGCGGATCACGGTGTCGGGATCGGCGCCGCGCGCGCGTTTCACGAAGGTCTCCATGTCGCGCCAGTCCTCGCCGACCAAGCGCCCGACCTCGCGGCTGCGGGTCAGCCAGTAGTCGCGTTCCGAAATCTCGCCGAGCTGCATGCTCGTCCAGAGCGGATCGCTGTCGGGCGCGAACGGTCCGAGCCATTTCAGTGTGCAGGGGGCGAGTCCGAGCGTGCGCTCGGTCAGGTCGTGGGTCTCGAACAATGTCTTCGAGATTACCCCGCCGAAGTCGAGCACCAGCGCCTGGGCAAGCGGCCTCCTCACGCGGCAACCGTGGTGCGGCCGCGAGGGACAATGCCGGCAGCGACCCATCGGTCGAAGATGCCGAGCACCGTTTCGTCGAATGCGGCACTGTTGATGTGATCCGTGATCTCGTGCAGTTCGACCGGCGCCTTGATCGCCGATCGCATGGCGTCGACGAAGGCGGCGAGAGCGTCAGGATCGTGCAACGCTTCGCCTTCGCGATCCCATTGCTGGATGCCGCCAGCGGGCAGCACGAAGGCAACGGGAGCGTTGGCCTGGGACAGTTTCCCGGCAATCGCGCGGGCGATCCGTTGGCGATCGGTGGATCCCGACGTTGCCGACGCAAGCAGCCGGTTATGCGCGTGGAATGGACGATCCGACAGCTCGCTCGGAACCCCAAGCCATGCCGGGAAGTCGACCATGTCGATCGCCCCCGGCGCGACGATCTGTGGAATGCCGGCTCTGCCTGCATTCTCTAGCCTGTCAGCGCCGGAATTGACCACCGAGCCGGTAAGCTGGTTGGCGACCTCCTGCAGGCTGAGGTCCAGCACCGCGGCAAAGCCGCCTTGCGCGGCGATCGATTCCATCGCGCGGCCGCCCATGCCGGTGGTGTGGAAGACGACCACCTCGTAGCCGCGCCGCTCGAGCTGCGGCTTGAGCTCGACCATGTAGCGTAGGCAGCTCTTGCCGAGCGAGGTGATCGCAACGACCGGCCGGTCTTTGCGCGGCCTGATTGCGCTTCTGGCGGCGCCGACGATCGCGCCGCAGGCTTGCGACAGCACGGCGGTGCAGGTGCCGTTGAGGCCGTAGAGACCGCCGGCCCACAGGATCATCATCAGATCGGCGGCGACGCGCTCCGGCGGGATCAGATGCGAGAAGGCGACGGTTGAGACGATCAGCTTCGGCAGGCCGAGCGGCAGCGCCTGCGCGACGTCGAGCGCAAGGTCGGTGCCCATCGTGCCGCCGATCGCGATCACGCCGTCGATGGCATCGCGCTCCGCGAGCGCGCGCGCCAGATTGGCGGCGCCGACCGCCATCAGTGACATCGCGGAATTCTCGTCGCCGCTCGATGCGATCGCCTCGATCGTGGTCTGTGCGGCGGCCGCCACCGCGTGCTTGTCATGTGCCGCCTGGTACGGCGGATCGCCGAGCACGCTGATGTCCATCATGACGGTTCGGCCACCGACGCGCGCGATGCACTCGCTCATGAACAGCAGTTCGTCGGCCTTGGTGTCTCCCGTTCCGATCAGGAGAATGCGGGGCTGCGTCATCTCAGGCATGACCTTCGGCTCGCCGGCAGGCGTAAGGGATGGTGACAACCGGTTTGGATAACGCAGGCGGAGCGCTCGGCCATCGTGCGATCACGCTATGGGGGCGCGCCTTGCCGTGACATCCACCTATCGGTTGATTGCTGCCAAAGCCTTGATTTGGCGAGGATTGCGCGGTGCCAGCGGTCTCGCTCGGAAGCCGCCTTTGTCATCATCATAATTGTCTCGCATGCAGCAAGCCCAGATCGATCGACTACGCGTGGCCGTCATTCCGGCTCAGCAGCTCTTCATCGGCGGCAGGCCGGCGCCGGCGATCAGCGAGGCGCGGCTTGATGTCGTGTCGCCGATCGACGGCAAGGTATTGACCAGCATAGCTGACGGCGACGTGGCCGATGTCGACGCCGCGGTCAGACATGCGCGGCAGGCCTTCGAGCAGGGCAGCTGGTCGCGCGCGGCGCCGGCGCAGCGCAAGAAGGTGTTGCTGCGGTTCGCCGATCTCATCGAGCGGCACGCGCTCGAGATTGCGGTGCTCGGCGTGCGCGACAACGGCACCGAGATCGGCATGGCCTACAAGGCCGAGCCGCTCTCGGCCGCCGGCACCATCCGTTACTACGCCGAGGCGGTCGACAAGGTCTATGGCGAGATCGCGCCGACCTCAGGCGACGTGCTCGGGCTCGTGCATCGCGAGCCGCTTGGTGTCGTCGGTGTGATCGTGCCGTGGAATTTCCCGCTGATGATCGGAGCGTGGAAGATCGGCCCGGCGCTTGCCGCCGGAAATTCGGTCGTGGTCAAGCCGCCGGAGCTTGCGTCGCTGACGCTGTTGCGGCTTGCCGAGCTCGCGACCGAGGCGGGGTTGCCGGACGGCGTGCTCAACGTCGTCACCGGCCGCGGCGCATCGGCCGGCGAAGCGCTCGCGCTGCACATGGATGTCGATGTGCTCGCCTTCACCGGCTCGGGTGCGGTGGGCCGGCGTCTCCTGGAATGCTCGGCGCGATCGAACCTGAAGCGCGTCCATCTCGAGCTTGGCGGCAAGTCGCCCAACATCGTGTTCGCCGATGCGCCCGACATCAAGCATGCGGCCAAGGTCTCGGCGAACGGCATCTTCCGAAACTCGGGCCAGGTCTGTGTGGCCGGATCGCGGCTCCTGGTGCAGTCCTCGATCTATGATCGCTTCATGGCCGAGCTGCTCGACGCCACCACAAAACTAACGGTCGGCGATCCCCTCGAACTGAGCTCTGATATCGGCGCCATCGCGAGCAAGCCGCAGTTGCGCAAGAACCTGGATGCCATTGCCCATGCGGAAGCGCAGGGCGCGAAGCGGCTGATCGGCGGCGAGCAGATCCGCGCCGAGAGCGGCGGCAACTTCATGGCGCCTACGATCCTCACCGAGGTGACGCCGTCGATGCAGGTCTGGCGCGAGGAAGTGTTCGGCCCGGTGCTCGCAGTGACGCGGTTCGAGGGCGAGGAAGATGCCACAGCGCTCGCCAATGCGACCCCCTATGGACTTGCGTCGGCGGTGTGGACCGCAAGCCTGTCGACGGCGCATCGCATGGTGCGCGCTATCAGGGCTGGCGTCGTGCACGTCAACGCCTATGGCGGCGCCGACATCACGGTGCCGCTCGGCGGCTTCAAGCAATCCGGCTTCGGACGCGACAAGTCGCTGCACGCCCTCGATGCCTATGTCGACCTCAAGACCGCCTGGATCGCGCTATGACAGCTGCAACTGCCGAACGCGCCGGCGTTCTGAACCGATTGCTCGATGCCGAGCAGGAGCGCTTTCGCGCGCTGCATCCGCGATCGGCCGCGGCCTGGCAGGAGGGAAGGCAGCACTACCTTTACGGCGGCCCGTCGCACTGGATGCGGCGCTGGGCCGGCGGCTGCCCGGTTTATGCCGAGGAGGCGCAGGGCGCGCATATCAGGGACATCGATGGCCGCGACTACATCGATTTCTGCCTTGGGGACACCGGCGGCATGTGCGGCCACGCGCCCGAGGCGGTGACCGAGGCGGCGCTCGCTCAGCTCAAGCGTGGCGCGACCATGATGCTGCCGACGGAAGACAGTATCTGGGTCGGTGCCGAACTGTCGCGCCGCTTCGGTCCGAAATACTGGACGCTGACGACGTCGGCGACCGACGCCAACCGCGCGGCGATCCGTATCTCGCGCATGATCACCGGCCGGCGCAAGGTGCTGGTGTTCTCCGGCTGCTATCATGGCGGCGTCGAGGAAGCGCATGTCGAGATCCGCGACGGCCG
The DNA here is from genome assembly GCF_020194035.1 of Bradyrhizobium sp. BRP56. Lineage (NCBI taxonomy): Bacteria > Pseudomonadati > Pseudomonadota > Alphaproteobacteria > Hyphomicrobiales > Nitrobacteraceae > Bradyrhizobium > Bradyrhizobium sp. BRP56. The sequence continues at coordinate 7,474 of NZ_JADYVV010000097.1, read as the reverse complement.
GGTCGGCCTGCGCAACATGATCCATCCCAACGGCATCGATCATGATGCCGTGAGCAGGGTCGTTGAATTCAACGATGTCGCGGGCCTCGAGGCGGCGCTTGCGCATGGCGACGTCGCCTGCGTGCTGACCGAGCCGCTGATGACGAATTTCGGCATGATCCCGGTCGATCCTGGTTTTCACCGCTCGTTGCGTGACCTGACCCGCCGCGCCGGCACCGTCCTCATCATCGACGAGACCCACACGCTGTCCTGCGGACCGGGTGGCTATACGGAGAGCCATGAGCTCAAGCCCGACATTTTCGTTGCGGGCAAGGCGATCGCGGGCGGCATCCCCGCCGGTGTGTTCGGTCTCAGCCAGGAGATCGCCGAGCGGCTCTGGAAGATCGTCCCTCATGTCAATCCGCGCGAGCGGCAGTCGGCGCATCTTGGATTCGGCGGCACGCTTGCCGGCAACGCGCTGACGGTCGCGACCATGCGCGCGGTGCTGGAGAAGGTGCTGACCTCTGCGAATTACGAGCGGATGATCGGAACCGCGACCTGGCTTGCGCAGGAAGCGCGCCGGCTGATCGCAGCGGCCGGTCTGCCCTGGCACGTCACGCAGATCGGCGCGCGCGCCGAGATCATGTTCATGCCGCAGCCGCCACGCAGCGGCGCGGACGTGATTGCGGGCCGCCAACCCGATCTCGAGACCCTGCTGCATGCGTTCTACATCAACGAGGGCATCCTGGTGACCCCGTTCCACACCATGCTGCTGATGTGTCCGGCGACGTCGGCGCGCGACGTCGACAAGCACACGGCGGTGTTGGCGCAGTTCATCGATTTGCTGCGCGGCGCAGGAGCAATCTGATGCAGGTGTCTCCGTTCAATCTTGACGGTCGCATCGCCATCGTCACCGGCGGGGGTAGGGGGATCGGCGCCGCCATCGTGAGACGGCTCGCGGAGGCCGGCGCGACCGTGGTGATCGCCAACCGGACGCTTGATGTGGCCGAGGCGTTAGCGCGCGAATTGACGGCCGATGGACGGGCGGCCCATTGCGTCCCGTTCGACCGGCTGGACCGCAGTAGCTTGCGCGCGATGGTCGATCGCGTCGCTGCTCAATATGGCCGGCTCGATATCGTTGTGCACAATGCCGGCGGCTGTCCGTGGTCATCGCTTGAGGAGCTTGATGAAGCGAAGCTTGAGGATACGCTGGCGGTGAACCTCAACGCCAGCATCTGGCTCGCGCAGGCCTCCATTCCGCACATGCGTGCCGTCAGGTTCGGGCGCATCCTCGTGACATCCTCGGTTTCCGCGCGTGTCGCGATGGGCGGCGGCGCGCACTACTCGGCGGCGAAAGCCGGCGTGAACGCGTTTATCCGCGGTGCCGCCTTCGAGCTCGCGCGCGACGGCATCACGGTCAACGGCGTCGAGGCCGGCTTCATCGAGAAGCCGGGTCGCGGCACCATGAGCGCGCCGGAGAACAAGGCCAAGCTCGCGCGCTTCATTCCGATGGGGCACATGGGCGGCGCCGACGACGTCGCCTGCGCGATGCTCTATCTCGCCTCCGCCGAGGCCAAATACGTCACCGGGCAGACCATCGTCGTAGACGGCGGCTCGACGCTGCCGGAGACCGGATTTGCCGTCGAACGGCAATGGGGAGTCTAGATGAGCATGATCTTTTCGGAAAACCGGTTTCCACCTTTCCGGATCATGCTCTGATGCCGCGGCTCGATGGAAAGACCGCGCTGGTGACCGGCGCCGCCACGGGAATCGGCCGGGCGACGGCGGCGCTGCTGGCGTTGAGCGGCGCGCGCGTCGTGCTGTTCGGGCTCGGTGAAGCAGAGCTCCAGACCGCCGCGGCGGAGTGCGGAGGGCAGGCGGTCCATGGCGACGTCACGCGTCCGGACGACATTGCCAACGCCGTCACCGCCTGCGGGGCGTGGCTCGACATCGTGGTCAACGCCGCAGGCCTGATCGTGCCGGATCAGCCCGCCAGCGTCTCCGACGAGGTCTGGGCCAGGACGCTCGATGTCAACCTCACGGGGACGATGCGCGTCTGCAGGGCATCGCTGCCGCGGCTCCGGCAGCGCGGCGGAGCGATCGTGAACGTCGCCTCGGTTGCCGCGTTCAATGCCAGCCCGGATAGCGCAAGCTACGCCGCCAGCAAGGCGGCCGTCGTCGCCTATACGCGCTCGCTCGCCTACGCCCACGGCGCCGACGGCATCCGCGCCAATGCGGTGGCGCCAGGCTGGGTGCGCACGCCGATGAGCGCCCATGAAATGCAGCTGCTTGCGGACCAGAATGGCACCACGCCCGATGCCGAGATTCGCGGCGTCGAACGACGCATTGCCCTGGGACGGATGGCCGAGCCTGCCGAGATCGCCGCGTGCTGCCTGTTCCTGGCCTCCGACGAGGCGTCCTTCGTGACGGGCGCAGTGCTGGTCGCCGATGGCGGCGGCCGCGCGCCGACGCAGAATCGCGCGGTGTAGGCGGCCGGTTGACGTCTCCGGGCAGGCGGCCGCCACCTTGATAACGACCGGCGGATTTGGCACTCTCGCGCGGTCACGTCATTCGATCGAGGGGCGTTATGAACAAGTCATTTTCTGTGATCATTGCCGCGGCCGCTTCAATCGTCGTTCTGTCTTCGACGGCGGCGCGATGCGGCGACTACTATCCGTTTGGCGATCCGCCGTACCGGCTGGACTACGTGCAAGAGCCCCAGATCGTATCGGGCTGCTGGAAATGGAATTGGCAGCTGTACCAGTGGCAGGACTACTGCCCGGTCTACGTCAATCCGAAGGCATATATGTTCTCGCGCTCGTCGCGCGTCGTGCTCCGCACCAAGGGGTGAGGAGAGTTCGGCAGCTTGAGGTGCTCTGCGTCACGCCCATTGCAGCGACGCAGAGCGCGCACTCATGAATGCGCGATGGTGCACGCCACCTGGTGGCGCTTGCCGAAGTTGAGCAGCGCGTTTTCCCGGAAGCCGTCCAGCCAGACGCCGCGGCCCGCATAGCGATAGCCGACGCCCATCGGAACGTGCCGCACATGGATGCCGCCACGGCCCGTGAGCAGGGAGGCCGTGACCACTTCGCCCTCGACCGACACAGCGCGCGGGCACAGCGGATATTGATGGCCGTTCTCGCAGGTGAAGACGATCTCGGTGCAGGTGCCGACCGGTGCTTTTGTGACCAGGCCAAGGTCCGCTGCCGCCGCCGGCCCGGAGTTGCCGAACAACGTTGCACCCAACGCCAAAATGCCTGCGACCGTGTAGCCAAACCGAATACGCATCAGTGCCCCCTCGTCCAGCGATAGGCTAAGTAATTGAGGAAAATATCTCGCGCTAAATGAGCAAAAAAAACTTCGGAGGTCAAACCTCTGTCCAGTGCGGTGCGGGGAGATCGGCTGGCGCCATCGCGAATGGCGTGTCAGGTGTTGCAAGTTTGCTGCAGTGGGTCTGAATTCGGCTGCGAGCTGCCCGGTAGCGTTAATGCACCTTTACCGGCCACAATTGGCCTGCAAGTGGTGTGATGTATTGAGTCGTGTTCCGGAGATTGCTTCAATGAGCTGACCGGATCGCATCACGAACGCATTTGGACGAACATCGGGGGTGGGAATGGACTTCCGTGGTGGCATTGCACGTTCGCTGCTGACCCTAATGATTGTCTCATTGCCTGCGCTGGCAGCTCATGCGCAGACTCAGGCTCCTCAACCGGCGAACGGCCGGGCAGCTGCGGCAGCGCCGGCTCAGGGCGATCAAGCCTTTTCTGGCCCGAGCTTCCGCAAAGGTCTGTGGCGCTTCGTGCGAACGCTCGATGTGGTCAGGACCGCCAACAAGAACTTCAAGTATCGGGTGGTCAACGCGGAGACGACGCGCTGCGTCGACCCGACCCACGCCATGAAGGCGACCTTTGCCTCGGGATCGATCGGAAGCTGCGTCTCGGACAAGCCGGAGAAGGTCGGTAATCAATACACCTTCGGGCACCGCTGCGATTACATGGGGACGGTCAGCACCGTCATCACCGTGCGCAGCGACGAAGCCTATACCGAGCTGAACGAGATCAGCACCGGAGAGCATCCCCGGACCGACACGGTCGTCGCGACAAGGATCGGCGACTGCGACGACGGTAGTGCGGCCAAGATTGAGGCCAAGTCTGAGGCCAAGACTGACAAGTCCGCTGCGGCGGCTTTGCAGCAGTAGCTGGCAATCAAACGGAGTGGTGGCGGACGAGGCGTCCATTCGTCCCGACGACGCAGACGCTGCGCTTCCTTTCGCGCCGAAGCTGCCCCGGCCTGAAGCAACCGGGCATTCACCGTGTTTGGCGCAAGAGCTCGTGAGAGCTTCGAGCAAAGGCCAAGCGTTTACGGGGTCTTAACACGAAATGCTCCTGAATGATGTGAGGTTGGACGTGCTTCAAGCGAAGTCACGCGATCCGCGTCAATCGGCCGGTTAGGGATTCAATAAATGACATCGCGTGAGGGCTTCGCCCCGTCGAAGATCTTCGCATCCGCGCTTGGCGTCGTGGCCGCGCTTTCCGTGTTCGTGCTCGCCTCCCCGAGCGCCATGGCGGAGGAGGGATTCAGCGGGCCGACCTTCCGAAAGGGAATGTGGCGCTTCGTGCGGACGCTGGAAATCGCCACGTCCTCGAACGTCCGGCAAACGCTGCTCGAGCGCGAAATGACGCGCTGTGTCGATCCGACCCAGGCGATGAAGGCGACCTTCTCATCTCCGTCCGTTGGAAATTGCCACTCTTCGCGGCCGGAGAAGATCAACAACAAATACGTCTTCTCCAACCGCTGCGACTATCTCGGGCCGGTCAGCACCGTCATCACGGTTCTCAGCGACGAGGCCTATACCGAGGTCAACAAGACCAATGTTGGTCAGGCGCCGCGGACCGACCGGGTGGTTGCCCGCCGAATCAGCGATTGCCGCGAGGATAGAGCTTCGCTCAGCCAGCCGGCCTCCGCACCGAGCGAGGTGTCGTTGCAGCAGGACGAAGCCGAGGGCGAGCCGCTGTAAGGCGATTGGTCCGGCGCGCGGGCCTCAGGCCGCCCGTAACACCATCAGATCTTCTGCTGCCCGCCTGGTGCACTCACCTTGACGGTGATCTTCTGAATTTCGGTTCGGCCGCCCTGGTACTTGACCTCGATGGTCAGCGCGTCGTCGCCGAGAAATTCCGGCGGCGCCTTGTAGAAGGCGACATAGGCCGGCACCTCGAGCGCCAGGCAGGCCTTGTAATTGGTGGCCTTCGCCTTCGCCGACTTCACCACAACCTTTCCGGCAGCCGGCGCAGTGACCAGGCGGATGGTCGGCAGCGGCCCCGAGGTGCAATCAGGTAACACGTTCAGATAGAGACCAATCTGGGTGTCCCGGTTGGCCTGGGCGCGAACCTGGCGCTCGACCGTGGTCTCCTGCGGGACGGGTTGTGCGGGGGCTTGCGCAGCCGCCGCGCCGAAACAGCTCCAAATCAGGACAGCGGCACACGCCTGAAGAATCACCCGCATCGACTGCTGCTCCAAATCGCCGGGAAGGACGAACGGGGCCGGGGAAATACTGCCTTTGGCCAAGTTAATCCGGCTAAGCCGTTGTTCTTTCAGCTTCGACCTGTCCGATCTTTACCACACTTCCACGGAAAGCATTGATTAACCAAATACATTTCTTGACCGCGGGGAGGGTTAACAATAGCCTAAAACTAAATTTTTCTACAACTTTTCCTCTAATCGCATTTTGCGGAGTTGATAATGCAGGGTTCGTTTCAGGTCGCTCAGGCAACCGGCACCGGCAATTCCACCAATTCGGCTCCCGTACGAATTTACAAGCTGACCAAGCCGCTGACCGATCAGGCGGTGGTCGTCAATCTTGGATACGACCAGAAGGTGAAGGTCGACTTTTCGTCGATCGCCAATGAAAAGATCACGCTGGTTCACGTCGGCGAAAAGCTGATCATCCTGTTCGACAACCAGTCGACCGTCACGGTTGAGCCGTTCTTCGACTCCCGTTCGGATGGACTGAAGAATGTCACGATCGAGATGGCGCCGGGGCGCGAGGTCTCGGTCCAGGAATTCGCGACCCTTTTTCCGATCAGCACGGACGCCTCCGTGTTGCCGGCGGCCGACAATGGCGGCAACTCGAACGGCAACGCGCAGGCGAGCGGCGCGAATTTCAGTCCGTTCGCGATTGATCCGTTAGCTCCTGTGCCGACCAACGTGTTGGCGCCGCAGGAAGAGTTGCCGAACCTCGTGACCCCTGTGCCGCCGACTGGCTTCGTGCTGGGCATTGCTCCGCCTCCGACCATTTCCGGCAACCCCCTGTCGGCGCTGATTGTCGACGAGAGCTTCCTGACCGCGGCCACCAACCATGGTGTCGCCGGTTCGGGGCTCGGACCCGCGGGGGCAACCGTCGCGTCTGTGCAGGTGTCGTTCAACGTCACGGTACCGGGCGGCCAGCAGTCGCTGACCTATGCGCTGTCGGTCACGACCCCGAACGAAGATTCCGGTCTGATCGATTCGGCGACCGGTCAGCACGTTCTGCTGACGGTCAACGCGGCCGGCGTCGTGGAAGGGCGCACGGCGATCAGTGGCGATCTGGTCCTCACGGTCTCGGTTGACACCGCGGGTCATGTGACGCTGACCGATCTGCGCGCGGTTCATGAGGCAACACCGGGCAACTTCAATGAAGGGATCACGCTGGCATCGGGTCTGATCACGCTGACCGCCACCGTGACTGACAACAACAATCAGTCGGCAAGTGCGAGCGTCGATGTCGGCTCGCATCTGACGATCCTTGACGATGGTCCGGCGATCACGATGACGGCAACGGCGCCGGCGGATGCGCTGGTGGTTGACGAGACCAACCTGGCGATCAACGCGTCGGCGAACTTTGCCGACAACTTCACGGTGACCAGCAGCTATGGCGCGGACGGTGCGGGCACGACGGCGTCGGCCTACACGCTCGGCATCAAGTCGGCGGGCGTGGACTCCGGGCTGATCGACGTTGCGACCGGCCAGCATGTCTATCTGTACGTCAACGGCAACGTGGTCGAGGGTCGGGTTGGCGCCGGCGGGGCGGCGGATCCGGCGGGCGTGATCGACTTCACGGTGAGCGTGAGCGCGGCCGGCGTTGTGACGTTGGATCAGGTGCACGCGCTGCAGCATCCCAACGCGGCCAATCCGGACGACGTGGTGACGCTGTCGGCAACCGACCTGATCACGCTGACGCGGACCGACACCATCACGGATCGCGACGGTGACACGACCTCGGGCTCGGCCAGCATCAACATCGGCCAGGCGCTGTCGTTCCATGACGACGGCCCGTCGCTGGGAACGCCGACGGCGGCGGTTGCGGGCCAGCTGACGCTGGACGAGACCAATCTGACGGGCGCGCCGATCAGCACCAGCGCCAACTTTGCCGGCAACTTCGACGGCGGCACGCCGCATTACGGCACCGACGGTCCGGGCCATGTCGACTACGCGCTGGCGCTGTCGGCCAACGGCCTCG
>NZ_JADYVV010000096.1:0-28024 GCF_020194035.1 Bradyrhizobium sp. BRP56 | reverse complement strand
AGCCGCAGGTCGCCGAACCGCCCCAGGCCAAATTCCAGTCCCAACATCAAACGCTCCGTGAATCATCACTCAACCCACGGAATCAGCAATCAAATCGCCTAGCAAGATGTGTGCATACGAGAGCCGCAGGCGGGGCGAGGTAAAGCGGGCCCCAACCTTCGCGCCGCTCCACCCACCTTTTCGCAGCGCCCCCTACTTTGGTTGACTGAAATCGCTCACCTTTTCGGCAGCGCTCGTCTTGCGTTGCAATAACGGTTCCTCCAGTATCCCGGCCCAGCGATGGCGACCGCGGGACCTTGAACCCGCGGACAAGATCATCGGCCAACCATCAGTCACGTGAGGGAAACAGCACTATGAGGAACGGGATTTTCCACTTGGTCACGGGAACGGCGCTCGCGATCGCGCTGTCAGCAACGTCGGCCTTTGCGCAGAAGAAGTACGATCCGGGCGCGAGCGACACCGAGATCAAGATCGGCCAGACCGTCCCCTTCTCCGGACCGGCCTCCGCCTATGCCTCGATCGGCAAGACCCAGGCAGCCTACTTCAAGATGATCAACGATCAGGGCGGCATCAACGGCCGCAAGATCAACCTAATCCAGTATGACGACGCGTATTCGCCGCCCAAGGCCGTCGAGCAGGTGCGCAAGCTCGTCGAGAGCGACGAGGTGCTCTTGACCTTCCAGATCGTCGGCACGCCGTCGAACGCCGCCGTGCAGAAATATCTCAACGCCAAGAAGGTGCCGCAGCTGTTTGCCGCCACCGGCGCCTCGAAGTTCACCGACCCGAAGAACTTCCCCTGGACGCTCGGCTTCAACCCGAACTACTTCGTCGAAGGCCGCATCTACGGCCAGTACATCCTGAAGGAGCATCCCAACGCCAAGATCGGCGTGCTCTATCAGAACGACGACCTCGGCAAGGATTATCTGAACGGCATCAAGGCCGGCCTCGGCGACAAGGCCGCCAAGATGATCGTGGCCGAAGCCTCCTATGAGGTCTCCGACCCGACCATCGATTCCCAGGTGATCAAGATCAAGGACGCCGGCGCCGACCTGTTCTTCTCGGCCTCGACGCCGAAGCAGGCGGCGCAGGCGATCAAGAAGATCGCCGAGCTCGGCTGGCACCCGATCCACATCGTCGACATCAACGCGACCTCGGTCGGCGCCGTGCTGCAGCCGGCGGGCCTGGAAGCCTCCAAGGGCCTGATCAGCACCAATTACGGCAAGGATCCGGCCGATCCGCAGTGGAAGGACGATCCGGGCATGAAGCGCTATTTCGACTTCATGGCCAAGTACTATCCCGACGGCGATAAGAACTCGAACTTCAACACCTATGGCTACTCGACCGCCCAGTTGATGGTGCATGTGCTGAAGCAGTGCGGCGACGACCTGACCCGCGACAACGTGCTGAAGCAGGCGACCAACCTGAAGAATGTCGAGCTCGACATGGCGCTGCCCGGCATCAAGGGCAACACCGCGCCGAACGACTATCGCGTCAACAAGCAGCTGCAGATGATGCGCTTCAACGGCGAGCGCTGGGAGCTGTTCGGCCCGATCCTCGAGGACGCCGGCCCGGCGGGCTAGTCGGTTCGCGCAGGTTTGAAAAGCAATCGGCGGCCTCCGGGCCGCCGATTTGTTTTTTGTGACTCGTCATTGCCGGGCTTGACCCGGCAATCCATCAATTGAGAAGGCCTTTTCTCCGATGGATGCGCGGGTCAAGCCCGCGCATGACGATATCGGCCGACGGCCGACATCGTCACTTCGGAATCTCGCCGAAATTCTTGCCGACCGGCAGCACCGCATGGCGGATCAGGCGGGAATCGTCCACCGCGGCCTGGCGGTGTTTCACGGCCTCGCGATAGACGGGATCGCGGATCATCTCGACGAAGGCGGCGACGCTTGGATATTCCGCGATGAAGCAGTGATCCCAGCGCTCCTCCTGCGGACCGATCAGCATCAGCTCGAAGCGGCCTTGCCAGACGATGCGGCCGCCGAGCCGTTCGAACACCGGCCCGCTCTCGCGGCCATAGGCGGCATAGGCCTCCGCGCCGGTGGCCTTGCGACCGTCGGGATAGGCGGCCCATTCGCGCAAGCGTACCAGGTTGAGCATGTGGATCGGGCCCGGCCGGTTGTTGTCCCGGAATTGCGCGAAGACGTCCTTGGTCGGATCGATATGGCCCATGCGGTGCTCCTTCGTTTCTTGTTCCATCTCTATGTAGCACGCGCTGCCTCACCTCCTAATCCCCCGTTAAGCTTTGCGTAACCGCGCCTTAAACCGGGAACGCTAGCGTGCGCTCTGTCAGGGTGTGAGCGTTGCGGATGGCGTGGGGACGTAAAAAAGGCGGTGCGCGCAAGGAGCCGCTGTTCGGGCTTCCGGCCGCGCTTGCCGACCTCCGGCTGTCGCCGTCCGACCGCATTCCCGGCGGCGGCGACGACAAGCCCGCCAAATCCAAACCCAAAGGCAGCGACAAGGGCAGCGATTCCGGTAGCGAGAAACCGCGCCCGTCGCGCAGTGGCAGCAAGCGGCGCAGCAAGTCGCGCGGCTTTGGCATCGGCCGCCTGTTCTATTGGACCGCGGTGCTCGGCCTGTGGGCCGGCATTGCGGTGATCGGTGTCGTGGTGTGGGTCGGCGCGCATCTGCCGCCGATCCAGTCGCTGGAGATTCCCAAGCGTCCGCCGACGATCCAGATCGTCGGCATCGACGGCAGCGTGCTGGCGCAGCGCGGCGAAATGGCCGGCGCCAATATCGCGTTGAAGGATCTGCCGCCCTATCTGCCGAAGGCCTTCATCGCGATCGAGGACCGCCGCTTCTATTCGCATTACGGCGTCGACCCGGTTGGCATCCTGCGCGCGGCGGTGACCAACCTCCTGCATCGCGGCGTCTCGCAGGGCGGCTCGACGCTGACCCAGCAGCTCGCCAAGAACCTGTTCCTGACCCAGGAGCGCACCATGCAGCGCAAGCTGCAGGAAGCCGAGCTCGCGCTCTGGCTGGAGCGCAAGCATTCCAAGAACGAGATCCTCGAGCTCTACCTCAACCGGGTCTATTTCGGGTCCGGCGCCTATGGCGTCGAGGCCGCCGCGCAGCGCTATTTCGGCAAGTCGGCGAAGAACGTGACGCTGCCGGAAGCCGCGATGCTGGCCGGCCTCGTCAAGTCGCCGTCGCGGCTGGCGCCAAATCGCAACCCTGAAGGCGCCGAGCAGCGCGCGCAGGTCGTGCTGGCGGCGATGGCCGACGCCAAGTTCATCACCGAGGCGCAGGCCAAGGCCTCGATCGGCCAGCCCTCGATTGCGGTGAAGCCGGCCGGCGCCGGCACCGTGAACTATGTCGCCGACTGGATCGGCGAAGTGCTCGACGATCTGGTCGGCCAGATCGACCAGGACATCGTGGTGCAGACCACGATCGATCCGAAGCTGCAGAACGTCGCCGAAGCCGCAATCATCGATGAGCTCGCCGCCAAAAGCGTGAAGTTCAATGTCAGCCAGGGCGCGCTGGTGGCGATGACGCCGGACGGCGCGGTGCGCGCCATGGTCGGCGGCCGGAACTACTCGGAGAGCCAGTACAATCGCGCGGTCACCGCGAAGCGGCAGCCGGGCTCGGCGTTCAAGCCGTTCGTCTATCTCACCGCGGTCGAGGCAGGGCTGACGCCGGACACCATCCGCACCGACGCGCCGCTCGACATCAAGGGCTGGAAGCCGGAGAACTACACCCACGAATATTTCGGCTCGGTGACATTGACCCAGGCGCTGGCGATGTCGCTGAACACGGTCGCGGTGCGGCTCGGCGTCGAGGTCGGCGCCAAGAACGTGGTGCGCACCGCGCACCGGCTCGGCATCTCCTCCAAGCTGGAGTCCAACGTCTCGATCGCGCTCGGCACCTCGGAAGTCTCCGTGATCGAGCTGGTCGGCGCCTATGCGCCGTTCGCCAATGGCGGCTACGCCATCTCGCCGCATGTCGTGACCAGGATCAAGACCAGTTCGGGCAAGCTGCTCTATGACCGCCCGACCGATCCGCCCAACCAGGTGATCGAGCCGCGCTATGATTCGATGATGAACAGCATGATGCGCGAGACGCTGATCTCGGGCACCGCGCGCAAGGCGGAGATCCCGGGCTGGACCGCCGCCGGCAAGACCGGCACCAGCCAGGATTATCGCGACGCCTGGTTCATCGGCTACACCGCCAAGCTGGTCACCGGCGTCTGGCTCGGCAACGACGACAATTCGCCGACCAAGAAGGCGACCGGCGGCGGCTTGCCGGTCGAAGTGTGGACCCGCTTCATGAAGGCGGCGCATCAGGGCGTGCCGGTCGCCGCGATCCCGAACTCGCAGGGCAGTTGGGGACCGGCGAACCTGATGCAGATCTCGTCACAGGTCACCGCGCCGTCAGCGCCGGCGGGACCGATGCAGCTTCAGCCGCCGATGCAGGCGCCGCCGCCGGCGGTACCATCCGGCGGCTATTATCGCGCGCCCCCGCCGACGCCGACCCGCGCCTCGGCCCCACCCAACCCGAACGCGCGGCCGGAGGCGGCAGCTGGACTGGACGGCTGGCTGGCGGATCGGTTGTTTCGGTAGAAGTCGGTAGGCGGACGGATCGCGTTGCTCCGTAGCCCGGATGAAGCGAAGCGTAATCCGGGACCAGTCACGCCATCGGTGAAAGCTGCCCCGGATTACGCTTACGCTCCATCCGGGCTACGCGCTCAAGCCGTCATCCCCCGCGAAGGCGGGGCATCCAGTACGCCTCAGCCCCTGGATTGAAGACAAACGCCTCTGGAATACTGGATCGCCCGCTTTCGCGGGCGATGACAGCAACGTTCGGGGCGAACAGCGCGCCCTACTCCTGGATTCCGTAGCGGTGCAGGTCGTTGCCGTAGGTGTCGAGCCAGTTCTTGGCGCGCGTTACCGACGCGCAGACCTTGTCGACCACCCGCCAGAACCGCGCCGAGTGGTTCATCTCGACGAGATGGGCGACCTCATGCGCGGCGAGGTAATCGAGCACGAAGGGCGGCGCCAGGATCAGCCGCCATGAGAACGACAGCGAACCCGCCGAAGTACACGAGCCCCAGCGGCTGGACTGATCGCGGATCGAGATCCGGCGTACCCGCACGCCGAGTTCCGCGGCGTGAAGCTGCGCCGCCTTCTGCAGGTCCTTGCGCGCCTCGCGCTTGAGGAAGTCGTGCACGCGGCGATCCATGTACTCGACGCCGCCGGCGACGCAAATGATCCTCTCGCCGCTGTCGCGCGTCTCGGTCCACACCGTGCCGCGCTCGCCCGAGCGGTGCACCAGGCGATGCGGCACGCCGCGCAACGGCACCACGGTGCCGGGCTGGAACGGCGCCGCCTTCGGCAGACGGCCGAGACGGGCGGCAATCCAGCCCCCATGGAGATTAGCGAACTCCTTGGCTTCCGGAATCGTGCCGCGCGGCGGCATCGTCAGGATCGCTTCACGATCGGTCGGATGTATCCTGAGTGTGTAGCGGCGCGCGCGCCTATGCCGGCGCAACCTGACGGTGAAGAACTGGGAGCCGTGTCTGACCAATACGGTCGCGGGTTCGGCAGGCCGCCGATAGAGGAGCGCGCGAGTAGCCATTTCTGAGAGTCCGGGGAGCAGGAGTTCGCCCGAACTTTGCCATATCCGCCGCCAGGGAAAGCGCTCGGCGCAAAAACAAATCATTTGCCCAATATACAGGGGTCGGACGTTAATTGACCTCTACCGGCAGGGGCTGGAACCGGAATTTTTCCGATGAATCAAGGTTACGAAAAAGGCCCAAAGAATGAAATTATACTCATCCCTTGAACCCTGCCCGATTTGAGATTCTTTTAGTTAAATCAGTGGCTTGCGCGACCGCGAAAATCGCGGCCGGGGCGATACCTATTCGGCCGCGGCGACCAGCGAAAGCCGCGTATTGGCCGCCGAAACCATGAAATCGGAGATCCGCGGCACGATTTCGGACCGGAAACGCGAGCCGTTGAACACGCCATAGTGCCCGACGCCCTTCTGCACGTAATGCACGCGGCGATGGTTCGGGATCGCGGTGCAGAGCGCGTGCGTCGCCTCGGTTTGGCCAAGACCTGAGATGTCGTCCTTCTCGCCTTCGACCGTCATCAGCGCGACGCGGCGGATCTTCGACGGATCGACCGGCTTGCCGCGATGGGTCATCTCGCCCTTCGGCAACGCGTGCTTGACGAAGACGAGGTCGACGGTCTGCAGGTAATATTCGGCGGTGAGATCCATCACCGCGAGATACTCGTCATAGAATTCGCGGTGCTTGTCGACGAGATCGCCGTCACCCTTGACCAGATTGGCGAACAGCGCCTTGTGCGCGTCCATGTGCCGGTCGAGGTTCATGCTGATGAAGCCGTTGAGCTGAAGGAAGCCCGGATAGACGTCGCGCATCACGCCAGGATGCGGGAACGGCACCTTGGTGATGACATTGTTGCGGAACCACTCGATGCCGCGCTCTTCCGCGAGGTTGTTGACCGCGGTCGGATTGCGCCTGGTGTCGATCGGCCCGCCCATCAGCGTCATCGACAGCGGCACGAACGGGTCGTTGTTGGCTTCCATCACTGAAACAGCTGCCACGACAGGCACCGAAGGCTGGCACACCGCGATGACATGCATGTTGCCGCCGAGAGCGTGCAGCATCTCGATCAGGTAGTCGACATAGTCCTCGAGATCGAACCGGCCGGCCGCGAGCGGCACCATGCGCGCGTCGGCCCAATCGGTGATGTAGACCTCATGCGTCGGCAGGAACGCCTCGACCGTGCCGCGGAGCAGCGTCGCATAGTGGCCCGACATCGGCGCCACGATCAGCACGCGCGGCTGCGGCGAACGCAGCGGGCGCGTCAGCTTGCGATCGAAATGCAGCAGGCGGCAGAACGGCTTTTCCCAGATCGAACGGACCTCGACCGGGGTGCGGATGCCGTTGACCTCGGTCGTCGGCAGGTTCCATTCCGGCTTGCCGTAGCGGCGCGTAGTGCGCTCGAACAGCTCGCAGCCGGCGGCGATCGACTTGCCGAACTCGGTGTGGGTCCACGGATTGAGCGGGTTCTGAAACAGGATCTTGGTGGCGTCGGTCACCGCGCGCACCGGATTGAGCGACGCATGCGCCATCTCGTACATCCAGTACAACGGCGTCGTGAGTGCCGGGCTGCCTTCCGCCGCTAGTGGCGGGGCACCGCCAAATTCACCGATGGGCATAGTATTTTCAGACCCCTGTTTTGCGCCGCAGCATACTGACCAATGCGTAACAATGCGTCAATGCGCCGCGAGCCGAATCTGGGGGCGATATCGGGCTAAAAGGCCGAGAATCCACGAGAAAGTGACATTTATTCACCACCGCCGAGCAGCGACCCGTTGCGCTTGGCGCTCTGCAAAAGGGCAAGGAAGATCGCAAAAGAGGCAGCGAACAGGAACGCGTTGATGATCAGCGCCCACGCCATCAGGTCGGCGCGGAAGACGTGATCGATCAACAGCGAGCGCATGCCTTCGAACACATAGGTCGGCGGCAACGTCCAGGCGACAACTTGCAGCCACGCCGGCAGCACCTCGACCGGATAGTAGATGCAGGCGAGCGGCATCACGGCGAACATCAATGTCCAGACGATGCTCTCCGCCCCTAACCCGTTGCGCAGCACGAGGCCCGAGGCGAACACGCCGACCGACCAACTCGTGAAGATCAGATTGCAGAAGAACGCGATCAGCGGCAGCCCGATGGCGTAGAAGTTGAAGCCGAAGAAGAACAGCGCCAGCAGCGTCATCGGGATCACGCCGATGGCGAGCCGGATCAGGCTCATGATCATCAGCGAGAGCAGGAATTCGATCGGCTTCAGCGGGCTCATCATCAGGTTGCCGAGGTTGCGCGCCCACATCTCCTCCAGGAACGAGATCGAGAAGCCGAGCTGCCCTCGGAACAGGATGTCCCACAGGATCACGGCACCGATCAGCGTGCCGCCCGCCTTGGCGAAGAAGCCGGATGCCTGCGAGATGTAATTCTGCAGGAAGCCCCAGGTGATGATCTGCAGTGCCGGCCAGTAGACCAGCTCCAAAAGCCGCGGCCACGACGACATCAGGAGATACCAATAGCGCAGCACCATCGCGTTGATGCGTTGCAGTGAAATGGCGTGCTGGTGCTGGCTGACGAGTTCGCTCATGGTGCACCCTCCCGCACCCGGCCGCGCGCCACGTCGAGAAACACCTCTTCCAGCGTGTCGCGGTTGTAGCGCGCCATGATCCGCTCGGGGCTGTCGTCGTCCTCGATCTTGCCGCGCTTCATGATGATGACGCGGTCGCAGAGGCGCTCGACCTCCAGCATGTTGTGTGACGCCAGCAGGATGGTCGCGTTATGGGTCTTGCGATAGGTCTCGAGATGCTGCCGCACCCAGTCGGCGGTATCCGGGTCGAGCGAGGCGGTCGGCTCGTCGAGCAGCAAGAGGTCCGGTTCGTTGATCAGAGCCTTCGCCAGCGCCACGCGGGTCTTCTGCCCGGCGGAGAGCTTTCCGTTGGAGCGATCGAGGAATTCCTTGAGATCGAGATCGTCGGCGAGCTGGTCGATCCGCTCATGCAAATGCTGCACGGCATAGAGGCGGCCGAAAATGGTCAGGTTCTGCCGCACCGTGAGCCGCATCGGCATGTCGACATAGGGGCTTTCGAAGTTCATCCGGCCGAGCACGTCGTAGCGCTGCTCGGGGATTTTTGCACCGAGCACCTCGACGCTGCCCGAGGTCGGCAGCACCAGGCCCATGATCATCGCGATCGTCGTGGTCTTGCCGGCACCGTTGCCGCCGAGCAGGCCGGTGATGCTGCCCCGCGCGATGCGGAACGAGATGTCGTCGACCGCGCGGGTGGTCTTGTAGACCTTGACCAGATGCGCGACGTCGATCGCGGCCGACTCGCCTTGTTCAGCCGCCGGAGCTTGCCTCTGACCTGTCCCGACCTGTTGCATATGGCCGTAATTGAGCCATTGCGACAATAAGCGCAAGGCTCGCCCTGCATCGTTGCGCTAAGTCGCGAATTTGTGCGCCGCCCACGGCACAGCTAAGGTCCCGGCATGACCGACGTCGCCTCCGATTTCCGCCAGCCCCGCCGCTACGTCCGCCTGGATACGATCCTGCGGCTGCGCTGGCTCGCCGCGCTCGGCCAGCTCGTCGCCATCTTCATCGTGGCGCAGGGACTGGAATTCGACGTTCCGATCGTCCCCTGCGTCACCATCGTGACGTTCTCGGCGCTGCTCAATCTGGCGCTGCAGATCGCCTTCAACCCGATGCAGCGGCTGGAGCCGGCCTATGCCGCGGCCCTGCTCGCGTTCAACATCGTCGAGCTCGGCGGCCTCCTGTACTTCACCGGCGGATTGCAGAACCCGTTCTCGTTCCTATTCCTGGCGCCGGTCCTGATCTCGGCCACCGTGCTGCCGATCCGGCTGACGATCGCGCTCGGCTGCCTTGCGGTCGCCTGCGCCTCGGCGCTGTTCTTCTACCATCTGCCGCTGCCCTGGGATGCCGACGATCCCTTGGTACTGCCGCCGATCTATCTGATCGGCGTCTGGCTTTCGATCCTGCTCGCGATCGGTGTCACCAGCCTTTACGCATTCCAGGTGACCGAGGAAGCGCGCCAGCTCTCCGACGCGCTCGCGGCGACCGAACTGGTGCTGACGCGCGAGCAGCATCTGACCCAGCTCGACGGCCTCGCGGCCGCCGCCGCGCACGAGCTCGGCACGCCGCTGTCGACGATCTTCCTGATCTCGCGTGAACTCGAGAAGACGGTGCATGACGCGGCGATCGGCGGCGACCTCAAGACCCTGCGTGAGCAGGCGCAGCGCTGCCGCGACATCCTGAGCAAGATCGCGCAATTGTCATCGAGCGGTGCGCCGTTCGACACCATGAAGCTGTCGACCTTGATCGAGGAGGCGGTGGCGCCGCATCGCGATTTCGGCATCAACATCAAGGTGCGGCTTGCTGTCGCAGCAACGCCTGAACCGGTCGCCGCGCGCAATCCGGCGATCCTCTATGGCGTCGGAAACATTCTCGAAAATGCGGTCGATTTCGCGCACCAGACGGTCGAGGTGAACGCGTGGTGGAACGCCGAGACCGTTGAAGTCGTCGTCTCCGACGACGGTCCGGGCATCGCGCCCGACATGCTGAAGCGGATCGGCGAGCCGTATCTGTCGCGTCGTCGAGGTGCGGATGAGGCCCAAAACCCACGTGGGGGCCTCGGTCTGGGCGTTTTCATCGCAAGGACGCTGCTGGAACGTACCGGCGCCAAGGTGTCGTTTACCAATCGCACCTTTCCCGATCACGGCGCCGTTGTGCAGATCGTCTGGCCGCGCGAGCGCTTCGAGGAATCCGCGCCGGGCGACGAAACCGAGTCCTAAGAACGATTCTTAATCGCAACTCTGGCATTACGGATGCATTGCTCTTTCCAGACAAGCACGCGACTTTCGGCTGCCTTGGCAGCGCCGCAGTAGGACCCCATATATTAGGGGTCTGCCACAGGGAAAAATGGATCGTGAACGCCATCACTGAACTGAATGACCATGCCGACCGCTCGCTCCTCATCGTCGAGGACGACAAGCCGTTCCTGGAACGCCTGTCGCGCGCGATGGAGACGCGGGGTTTCGCGGTGAAGTCATGCGACACGGTATCTGATGGTCTCGCCGAGATTGGCCGCGCCGCGCCCGCTTTCGCAGTCGTCGATCTCCGCCTCGGCGACGGCAACGGCCTCGACGTCGTTTCGGCGTTGAAGCGCAAGCGCCCCGAGGCGCGCGCGATCGTGCTGACCGGCTACGGCAACATCGCCACCGCCGTCACCGCGGTGAAGATGGGCGCCGTCGATTATCTCTCGAAGCCCGCCGACGCCGATGACGTCGTCGCAGCGCTGCTCGCGACCGGCACCGAGAAGTCCGAGCTGCCGGCCAATCCGATGTCGGCGGACCGCGTGCGCTGGGAGCACATCCAGCGCATCTACGAGATGTGCAACCGCAACGTCTCGGAGACCGCGCGCCGTCTCAACATGCACCGCCGCACCTTGCAGCGCATCCTCGCCAAGCGCGCACCGCGGTAAGCAGGATTCATATCGGTTTGCGATGGCCGGGCTCAGTCCCGGCCATTTGCTTTTGTAGGGTGGGCAACTTCGTAGGGTGGGTAGAGCGAAGCGAAACCCACCAACTTCACGCCGCGGCGACAAGTGATGGGTTTCGCTTCGCTCTACCCATCCTACGGAATCCAACAAGCTTCGCGGATTAGGTCTCTCTGTCCGTCACCCTGAGGAGCGCGCCTTTGCGCGCGTCTCGAAGGGTCGACGGCCACCAGCCGGGCCGATTCATCCTTCGAGGCTGGCTGCGCTCGCGCCTCCGGCGACAAAGGCGAGGCCTTTGCGCGGGGATGAGGGGTTAAGATCGCGTGCTCGCTCTAAAACTCGGCGTGCCCCTGCGGATCGACCAGCCGGTTGATGCGCTGCGCCGCGGCCATGGCAAAGCGCACCGTCATCGCCTTGCGCGTTGCCGCCGGCAGGCGATGCTCCGGCGCCTCGCAATGCAGATGCGCGCCATAGGCGTCCGCGATGATCAAACCGGTGTCGACGGGAAAGATCTCGCACGGCAGATCCTGCGTGAAGGCGAAGAAAAGCCGGTCGCAATGCATCCGGTAGTCCTGCCATTTCTGGTCGGCGCGGAGATCCTCGACCGATGACTTGATCTCGACGATCCAGATCTCGCCGCGCTCGTTCAGCGCGACCAGATCCGCTCTTCGGCCGGACGGCAGCGGCAGTTCGCTGATGCAGGAAAATCCCAGCGATCTCAGAAGCCTCGCCGTGCCGCGCGCGATCGCAAGCGCGGTCTCCGACTGGCGTCGGTCGGGCGCGGGCACAAGCGCGATCTGGCGGGCGGATGAGTCCATTGAGCGAAGATTAGCCGATTCCACGAGAGCATGTCCGGAAAAGTGGAAGCCGGTTTTCCTTGGAGATCATGCTCCCACCGATAGAGCGCGGCAGCGTCAGCCGGCACGGAGCGTCGTCCGGCTCTGTTGCGGGACGGCGCTCCGCAGGAACCCGTCGCCGCTTCACCGCTTATCCTCCCGGCCGCCGCCACAGGTGGGACTGGAGAGGATTGCCTGGTGATCGACGACCTCTGGTACAAGAACGGAGTGATCTACTGCCTGTCGGTTGGCACCTACATGGATGCCAACGGCGATGGCATCGGTGATTTCAGCGGTCTGCTCCGGCGCCTGGACTATTTGCACGGGCTCGGCATCACCGCGATCTGGCTGATGCCGTTTCAGCCTTCGCCCAACAGGGACGACGGCTACGACATCTCGGATTATTACGACGTCGATCCGCGCTACGGCACGCTGGGCGATTTCGTTGAATTTACCCATGGCTGCCAGCAGCGCGGCATCCGCGTCATCATCGACCTCGTCGTCAATCACACCTCGGATCAGCACGACTGGTTTCGATCGGCGCGCAGCTCGAAGGACTCGCCGTACCGCGATTGGTATGTCTGGTCGGACAGGAAGCCCGCCAATGCCAACACCGGCATGGTGTTTCCCGGCGTTCAGAAATCGACCTGGACGCGCGACAAGCAAGCCGGCGCCTGGTACTTTCATCGCTTCTACGATTTCCAGCCGGACCTCAACACATCGAACCCGCATGTGCAGGCCGAGATCCTCAAGATCATGGGGTTCTGGATTCAGCTCGGCGTCTCGGGCTTCCGCATGGACGCCGTGCCCTTCGTGATCGCGACCAAGGGCGCCTCCAGGCGCAAGCCGGTCGAGCAGTACGACATGCTGCGATCGTTTCGGGAATTCCTGCAATGGCGCCAGGGCAACGCGATCATCCTCGCTGAAGCCAACGTATTGCCCGAGACGGACATGGAATATTTCGGGCGTGACGGCGACCGGATGCACATGATGTTCAACTTCCATGTCAATCAGCATCTGTTCTACGCGCTGGCGTCGGCGGATACGAAGCCGTTGGCGAAGGCACTGACGGCGACCAAGCCACGGCCCGCGACCGCACAATGGGGCTTGTTCCTGCGCAATCATGATGAACTCGACCTCGGCCGCCTAACCAAGCCGCAGCGCGAGACGGTGTTCGAGGCATTCGGTGCCGACAAGAGCATGCAGCTCTACGACCGGGGCATCCGGCGACGGCTTGCGCCCATGCTGGGCGGCGACCGCCGACGCATCGAGCTCGCTTACAGCGTGATGTGCACGCTTCCCGGCACGCCCGTGATCCGCTACGGCGATGAGCTCGGCATGGGCGACAATCTCGACTTGCCCGAACGCGGTTGCGCGCGCACACCGATGCAATGGTCGACCGAGCCACACGCCGGCTTCACCGAGAGCGATCGGCCATGTGTGCCCGTCATCGACAATGGACCGTATGGCTATGAGCACGTCAACGCGGCCAAGCAACGGCGCGACCCCAATTCGATGCTGAACTGGACCGAGCGCATCGTCCGTATGCGCAAGGAAGTCCCCGAGGTCGGCTGGGGAGATTTCAAGGTTATCGCAAGCCGAGACCCCGCCATCCTGATCATCCGCTACGACTGGCGTAACAACTCGGTGCTGTTCGTGCACAATTTCGCAGAAAAGCCGCTCGAGATATCCTTCAACGTCGGGCTGCCCGACGACGCCGGCAATCTTCTGGTCAATCTCCTGACCGAGGACCACAGCCGCGCCGACGAGGCCGGTCGCCACAAGCTTCTGATCGAGGCCTACGGCTATCGCTGGTATCGGGTCGGTGGGCTCGACTATCTGCTCAAGCGCAGCGACATCGATACCATGGAGCCCCGCACCCGGCGTCAATCGTCCTGATGCGGCCCAAGGATCACGCCCTCATTGGCGCGCAGATCGAGCACGCCTTCGACCTTCTCGCCCTGCCGGTCCATCAAGGTCGACAGCAGGACCTCATTGCTGAAGCCGATCGCGCTTGAGGAGACCGACGCGGCGACCGCGCCGAAGTTCAGCGCGATCACGGCCACGCCCTCAGTGCTGCGCCGCCGGTAGAGCAGCACATCACCATGCGCCGCCACCGGCTCATAGCTGCCATGGACGAGCTGCGGCAACCTTCGCCGCAGCGCGATCAGCGCCTTGTAGAGATTGAGGATCGACGTCCTCTCGGCTTCGAGACTTGCGACATTGTCGCTGGCAAAATCCTGCGCCAGCGGCAGCCACGGCGGAGCCGTCGAGAAGCCGGCATGGCGCTCGGCGCTCCATTGCATCGGAGTGCGGCAGCCGTCACGGCCGACGCCCATATCCGGCACGTTCTTCTCGAAGGGGTCGCGCACCTGATCCGGCGCAATCGCAACCTGGCGCATGCCGATCTCGTCGCCGTAATAGAGCGTCGGCGTGCCGCGCAGCGTCAGCAGCAGCATCGCCGCGACCGGCGCCTGCGCCGGCCCCACCCGGCTCGCCACCCGCGGCCGATCGTGGTTGCCGAGCACCCAGTTCGGCCACGCCCCCGGCGGCAGCGCCTTTTCGTAGTCGGCGATGATCATCTCGACCGATCGCGCGCTCCACAAGGTCGACAGCAGCGCAAAGTTGAACGGCATCTGCGCGCCGCGCAGATCGTTGCCATAATAGGCGACCAGCCGATGCAGCGGCAGATAGATCTCGCCGATCAGCACGCGGTTGTCGAATTCCTCGGTGACGCCGCGCATCTCGGTGATGACGGTGTGCACCTCGAGCTGATCGGTCGAATATTGCGTCAGCAGCTTCTCGTGCGGCGGTCGGCCCTCGCGATAATGCGGGTTTGTCGGGTTATCGCGGAAGTCGGCATCCTTGATCAGGTGCCAGATCACGTCGACGCGAAAACCGTCGACACCCTTGCGCAGCCAGAAGCGCATCACGTCGTAGATCGCGTCCCTGACCTCGCGATTGCGCCAGTTGAGATCGGGCTGCTGCGCGAGGAAGGCGTGATAATAGTATTGGCCTGAGGCCTCGTCATACGCCCAGGCGCTGCCGCCGAACTCCGACAGCCAGTTGTTGGGCGGGCCGCCGTCCGGCGCCGGATCGCGCCAGATGTACCAGTCGCGCTTAGGGTTATCGTGCGAGCTCTTCGCCTCGATGAACCATTGATGCTGGTCGGATGTGTGGTTCGGCACCAGATCGAGGATCAGCTTGAGGCCGGAATCGTGCGCGGCCGCGACCAGCGCGTCGAAATCCTCCATCGTCCCGAACAGCGGGTCGATGCCGGTGTAATCGGAGATATCGTAACCGAAATCGGCCATCGGCGACGGGAAGATCGGCGACAGCCAGACCGCGTCGACGCCAAGCCGCGTCAGATAGGGCAGCCGCGTGATGATCCCCTTGAGATCACCGACGCCGTCACCGTCGCTATCCGCGAACGAGCGCGGATAGACCTGATAGAAAATGCCGCGTCGCCACCAGTCCCTGTTGTCCTGATCCATCCCGTCCCCCCAAGCTCGCAGCCCGGCCCAGGCCGCTCCGCGCCCGGAGTGGCCGATCGGTTCAGGGATGACGCACAATTCGGGACGGAAAGATGGCGCCGTAGCCCGTAGCCCGGATGGAGCAAAGCGTAATCCGGGACCACTGGCACAATTGGCGAGATTCCCGGATTTCGCTTCGCTCCATCCGGGCTACGGGTAGACTTAGTGCCGGGCCATCGCCAGCTGATAGATGGTGATCAGCACCTCGAACAGGATCAGGAAGACGATGATCAGCTCCAGCCGCAGCGAGCGGCTGGTGTCGATGATGTCGGTCAGCACCTGTGCGGTTTCGGCGACGACTGCGAGCTTGCGGTTCAGCGATTCCGCACGCTCCTTCAATTCGTACTCGTCCTCGAGCCGTGCATAGAGGCGCTCGAGCTGCGGCTTGTCCCAGAGGATGTCCGGCTTCTCCGACACCTCGACCGGTCCGGCCACGCGATGCCGCACCAGCAGCGCGTTGCCGATGTGCTTGAGGATCGCAACGCGGCCGCGATGGACGCGGCCGCCCTTGGCGAGCTCACGCGCAAGCGGCTCGGTCGTGTCGAAGACTGCCCGGACCTCGCGCTCGTGCCGCGCCAGCACCACGCTTTTCGCCAACGCCTCGCCGACCAGTATCAGCCGCTCCGGCGAGAGGCCCTGCAGATAGATCGGGCCGCCCGGCGGAATCTGATCCTCCTTCTCGGCGGCGAGCTCGATGATTGCGATCTCCTCCTCGCGCCGCGTGAACAGGCCGGTCATGCGCGACTGCAGGCTGCGCAGAAATTCGTCCTCCTCCAGCGCATTGAGGCCGATCAGAACGACGACGCCGTAGCGGAATAGGATTGCCACGCCGTTTTCATTGACGCGAAACGCCAGCGGCGTCGTGGCCAGCACGTCGCCACGCTCGAGGCCCGACGTGTTGATGCGGTCCGCGACGAAGAAGGCGCGCGCGGTGGTCCGGGGTCCGCCGAGCGGTGATTTGGGGGCCTGGGTCATGAAGTTCCGGACTGCGAGGACTTGAACCATGATCGAGAGCAGCCGCGTACCGGCCTGCTCACGAACTTGTTCTGCTGGAAGTGACCTTATCACGGTCCGTTTTGGGATCACACGCCGGGGCAGCCGCATTTCCAGCGCGTGTTGACGACGTTTCCCGGAAGCCTATGGTGCCCCCATGAACGAGACAACCGACACCAAACCGAAGGCCGGCGCGATCATCGTACCGGTGACGCTGTTCGAGCAGAACTGCACCATCATCTGGCACGAGCCCACCAAGAAGGCCGTGGTGATCGACCCCGGCGGCGACGTGCCGAAGATCCAGGCTGCGATCAAGCAGACCGGCGTGACGGTCGAGAAGATCTGGCTCACCCACGGTCATATCGACCATGTCGGCGGCGCCGCCGAACTGCGCGACGCGCTGCAGGTCAAGATCGAGGGCCCGCATATCGCCGACAAATATCTGCTCGACAATGTCGTCTCGAGCGGCGCGCGCTTCGGCATGACCGGGGTGCGCAATTTCGGGCCAGACCGCTGGCTCGATGAGGGCGATCAGGTCTCGATCGGCGATCTCACCTTCGACATCCTGCACTGCCCCGGCCACTCACCGGGCAGCGTGGTGTTCTTCAACAAGGAGCTGCGCTTCGCCCATGTCGGCGACGTGCTGTTCGCCGGCTCGGTCGGACGCACCGATTTGCCCGGCGGCAGCCATCCGACGCTGATCCAGTCGATCAAGGACAAGCTGCTGCCGCTCGGCGACGATGTCGGCTTCATCTGCGGCCATGGCGCCGGATCGAGCATCGGCCAGGAGCGGATGACGAATCCGTTTCTGACCGGCGAGATGTAGCTACTTCATCAGCCCCGCGGCGGTGAGCGCCCGCGTGATGACGCCGCCGACATCGACACCCTTGCTCCGTCGCTTCCGCGGCCGATCGCTCTTGCGGCCGGACGCCACCTCCGGCTCGGCCGCGGGCACCGGTACCGTCATCGAGACCGTGTCGGCGCGCTCGCGCGGAATTCCGGTCGGCGCGATATGCGGCTGACGGACCTTGTCGGTCAGGCCGAAGAAGCTCGCGATGTGATAGGACGAGGAGATCCCGGCCTCGATCAGGAACGCGCCCTCCACGCCATAGCGCTCGTCATTGTCGGCAAGCCCGAGCGGCGTGCCATGCGCCATGTCGGCGATGGTGTAGGACTCGACCAAGGTTTCGCCGTCGGCGTTCCACCACACCTCGCGCGGATGGCCGTCGACATCCACCTTCGACATCGCGGCAAGCGGCAGGCCGTGCACGTCGAGCCACTGCCGCGCGATTGCATCGGCATTGCCGGGATGCACGGTGCGGTCGGCACTGCCGTGCCACACCGAAATCTTCGGCCATGCGCCGCCATGCGTCGACGCGTTGCGCACCAGACCGCCGAGCTCGGGCGCGGAGAGCGCGCTGCCATGCATCATCGCGTGCAGCGCTTCGCGCAGATCGGTGGCGACGCCGAACGGCAGGCCGGCGATGATGGCGCCGGCAGCGAACACATCCGGATAGGTCGCGAGCATGACCGAGGCCATCGCGCCGCCGGCGGACAGACCCGTCACATAGATGCGGTGCGGGTCGATCTCATGCGTGCCGACCAGATGCGCGATCATCTGCCTGATCGACGCGGCCTCGCCCTGCCCGCGCGCGATGTCTTGCGGGTTGAACCAGTTGAAGCAGGTGTTGCCGTTGTTCAACGCCTGCTGCTCCGGCATCAGCAGCGCGAAGCCGTAATGCGCCGCAAGCGCCGACCAGCCAGCACCGTGATCGTAGGACGCGGCAGTCTGGCCGCAGCCATGCAGCACCACGACGAGCGCGGGCGACCGCGCCAGCTGCGCGGGCACGAACGAGAACATCTTCAGATCGCCGGGGTTGACGCCGAATTCGGTCGTCTCGACGAGCGGCGTCGGCACGGCCGGCGCGAGTGCGCCAAGGCCGCCGAACGCGTTCATCTTCGGCAGATGACGCAGAAATTCGACGTTGTTGATCAGAGACAACAGCAACTCCTGAGGTGATTTGGTCTTCTGTGTCACCCGATCAGATAATTGCTGCACTGCAAAATGAAAAGGCCGTGTGCTGTCTTTCCCTGCGGAATTGTGAGAATCGGCGTTAATGCGTGATCGCGCTGCGAGCCGCCGAAATAGTTGCCGTAGCACCTTGTTTGAGCATCAACTTTTCAGGAATGCGCGCCACATGCTGCCGGATTCACGCCGTGGCGCGGCGCATCCATGACAGAAATGCGGCTGAAATGGTGATCGACAGCACAAACAACGCGCATGCCGCAAACAGCGCCAGATGTGCTGACATCGTACTCTCGATTGCGAAGAAGACTGCGCCGATCGCGGCAACGCCGGCCGCGTTGCCGATCTGCGTCGTCGTGCCGTACATGCCGGAGCCGGCACCGGCGCTGGCGGGCTGCACGCTCGCGAGCACCGCGCTCGACAATGGCGCCATGACGAGCCCCTGGCCGTAGCCGAAGATCATCAGCGCCAGCGCGAGCAGCAGTGCCGACGGTGCCGCGACCACCTCAATTGTCGCGACGAGCACGGCGAGACCGACGATCTGCAGCGCACAGCCCTCGATCAGCACCAGCGCGCCGCGATGCCTTGCGCGCACGCTGCTGTGACGCGAGGCAACCACGAAGGTCAGCGCCAGCGGCACGAACACCAGCCCGGCCTGTAGCGGGGGAATCTGCAAGCCCTTCTGCATGAACAAGGTCATGATGAGGTAGAAGGACAGGTTGGCGAAGAAGAAGAAAAACACTGCGACCAGGCCGCGCATGAAGGCGCGATCCGACAGCAGCGAGAGATCGATCAGCGGCATGCCGCCGCGGCGCGCGACGGACCGCTCGAGCCGCACGAAGGTCGCGATCACAGCGATGCCCACGACCATCACCAGCCACACCCATGCCGTCCAGTTGAGATCATGGCCGAACAGCAGCGGACCGATCAGGCACAGCAGGCCCGCGAACAGCACGATCGCGCCCGGGATATCGAGCCGCGTGCCGGCGCGGCGCGGCACCGTCGGCATGATCTTCAGCGCCGCCGCGATGATGACGACGCCGCACGGCACGTTGACGAAAAACACCGCGCGCCAGCCGAGGCCGGCGAGGTCGAGCGTCACCAGCACGCCGCCGAGCATGAAGCCGGCGGCTCCCGCGAGCCCCAGCACGATGCCGTAGATGCCGAACGCCCGCGCGCGGCTGGCGTCTGAGAACAGCAGATGCAGCGTCGCCAGCACCTGCGGCACCATCAGCGCCGCGGTTGCACCCTGCGCGAGCCGCGCGACGATGAGCTCGGGCCCGGACTGCGCGAGACCGCACCACAGCGAGGTCACCGAGAATCCGGCGACGCCGGCGATGAACACGTTCCTGGTGCCATGGATGTCGCCAAGCCGACCGCCGGTGACCACCAGCGTGGCATAGGCGATCAGGTAGATCGCGATCACGGCCTCGATCTCTGCCGGCGTCGCGTGCAGCTCCGCCGCGATCGTCGGGATCGCGACGTTGACGATGAAGGCATCAACACCGAACATGAATTGCGCCGACACCACGATCGCCAGCACCCACCAGCGGCGGGACGTGTCCGCTCGCGTCGAAACGATCTGGTGCATGTCCTGTCCTGCCCGAAATGACGTTATGCCGGACATCAGCAGATTCCGGTCATCGCTTCGAT
Organism: Bradyrhizobium sp. BRP56; assembly: GCF_020194035.1. NCBI lineage: Bacteria > Pseudomonadati > Pseudomonadota > Alphaproteobacteria > Hyphomicrobiales > Nitrobacteraceae > Bradyrhizobium > Bradyrhizobium sp. BRP56. The sequence continues at coordinate 7,919 of NZ_JADYVV010000096.1, read as the reverse complement.
TACCTGCGAGGTAAGCCCGGGATCACAGACGCTCGAGCCCCCGGCTGCCAATTTGCGTTGACGCGCTGGGAAACATTCCGGACGGCGGCAATCGCCGCCGATTTGCGCAACAACCATGCGACCGCCGCAGCCTCGGAGCATTGCCTTGCCCCGGGGCACCCCGTAGGTTGGCGGAAAGCCCCGATAACAATAGTCCGGAGAGAACGACCCATGGCGCGCCTCAAGTTCGGAGCCTTCCTCGCCCCGCATCACCCGATCGGCGAGCATCCGATGCTGCAATTCCGCCGCGACCTCGATTTCGTCGAGCAGCTCGACGCGCTCGGTTACGACGAATTCTGGTGCGGCGAGCACCACTCCTCGGGCTGGGAGACCATCGCGTCGCCGGAAATGTTCCTGGCCGCCGCTGGCGAACGCACCAAGCGCATCAAGCTCGGCACCGGCGTGATCTCGCTGCCCTATCACCACCCCTTCAACGTCGCGCAGCGCATGGTGCAGCTCGACCACATGACCGGCGGCCGTGCCATCTTCGGCTCCGGTCCCGGTGCGCTCGCCTCCGATGCCCACACGCTCGGCATCGACCCGATGACCCAGCGCGACCGCCAGGACGAGGCGATCGCGGTGATCCGCCGCCTGTTCAACGGCGAGCGCGTCACCGCCAAGACCGACTGGTTCGAGATGCACGACGCCGCGCTGCAGATCCTGCCGCTGCAGGAGGACATGCCGTTCGTGGTGGCCTCGCAGATCTCGCCATCGGGCATGACGCTCGCCGGCAAATACGGCATCGGCATCATCTCGCTGGGTTCGATGTCGACCCAGGGCCTGATGGCGCTGCCGCAGCAATGGCAGTTCGCCGAGGACGCCGCCAAGAAGGCCGGCACTACGGTGAGCCGCGCCAACTGGCGCGTGCTGCTGTCCTGGCACATCGCCGAGACGCGCGAGCAGGCGCGGCGCGAGGCCGGCGCCGGGCTGATGCGCTGGCACAACGAATATAATGTCGGCACCCTGATGCGGCCGGGCCTGACCGCGTTCTCCTCGCCGGACGAGGCCGTCGACAAGACCGCCTTCGTCGAAGGCGCCGCGTCCACCATCGGCACGCCGGATGATCTGATCAAGATGATCAAGAACCTGGTCGATGTGTCGGGCGGCGTCGGCTCGATCATCGGCTTCGCGCACGACTGGGCCAATCCGGAAAACACCCGCCGCAGCTGGGACATGGTCGCGCGCTATGTCGTGCCCGAGATCAATGGCTATATCGACGGCCTGCGCAAGTCGCGCCAGTTCCTGATCGACAACCGCGCCGTGTTCGAACGCGCCGGTCAGGCTGTGATGGCCAAGATCATGCAGAACGACAAGGCCGCCGCCGCACTTCAACAAACCGGCCCCGGCCGCGTCGCGATCCCCGCCGTGAATGCGCCGGATCTTGCGAAGGCCGCGGCGAAGCAGAAGGTGTGAGGGCGCCGCGGCGCCACTGTTCGTTCCGTCATCCTGAGAGTCTGACTCATAAATCACCCAACCTTAGCTGCAGCCGCGAGTCTGCGGGTCAGGAGCCTGATGTGTGCAATCAGCAGCCAGGCAGCTTCGGTTGCCACCGTCGCCTCGAAGTCCTTGGCGAGGCGGCGGCATCTGCCGAACCAAGCGAATGTGCGTTCAACCACCCACCGCCTCGGCAGAAGCTGGAAGCCTTTGACGCCTTGGGGCCGCTCGACGATCTCGACAGTCCATGGACCGCAGTCTGAGAGCGCGTCGAGGAGTTGATTTCCGCGGTAGATCCGGTCGGCAAAGACGTGGCGCAGCCGGGGGAAGTTCATCCGCACGTTCTTCAGCAGCGGTACGGCGCCATGGCAGTCCTGAACGTTGGCGGGATGAACATGAACCCCAAGGAGGAGGCCATTGGTATCCGTCACAATATGCCGCTTGCGGCCGTAGATGCGCTTGCCTGCATCGTAGCCGCGCGGTCCGCCAGCTTGCGTGGTTGGCGCACTTTGACTGTCGATCACGGCTGCCGTCGGCTTCGGTGTCCGTCCAAGCTTTTTTCGCGCCCGTCGGACAAGCACGCTGACAATCCTCTGCCACCGGCCTGTATCCCGCCATCTATAAAAATAGCCCTGCACCGTCGAATAGGGCGGGAACTCCTGCGGCAACGCCCGCCACTGGCAGCCGGTCGAAACGATATAGAGGATCGCTTCGATCACACGACGCAGCTCCGTCTTACGCGGCCGGCCGCGCCGGTTCGCTCGCGGTAACAGGCGTCTGATCAGCGCCCACTCCGCATCGGTCATATCGCTTGCATAACGCAGATCGTCCCGCCGATATTGCTCCCGAGTGATCTTGGTCCAGGGCATCGTGCTCTCCCTCGAATCTTTGCAAATCCGATGGAATCACACCCCACTGAGATCACTCACCCATTTTTCAGTCAGGCTCTGAGGAGCGCGAACCGCGTCTCGAAGAATGCACGGCCACAGTCGGGCCGTCGTGCTTCGAGGCTCGCTTCGCTCGCACCTCAGCATGACGGTGATGAGGTAGCGCGTGCGACTCTTACCCCGCGTCGTCCTAGCGAATGCCGGGACGACGGCGAGTTTGTGGTACGGCCGGCGCATCATGAGTTTGCATTCTCGCGACATGATTTGTCCGAGCTTTGCTCTTCGTTCCGCCCTCTGTGTTGTAGAGGGCGCAGGGAAAGCCGGGTGCCGATCGCACCCATGGGCCCCGAGCAATGGGTAGAAAGCTCGGGGGTAGGACCACAGGTGTAACCGGAAACAACCCGGCTTTCCCTGCGCGATGGGTTACGGCTTATACGTGCTCTCCCCGGCGAGACTGGGCTTTGTTGTCACCGCCTTCGCGAAAAACGCTTTCGCGCCTTGCGAGAGGACACCTGCCGCTAGGGCGTCAGGACCACACGACTTCGCCGTCCGCCTCATACGCACTCGTCAGTTGCGCAATTAGCGTCCACCGCATCCCACGCCGCGTTCGTGACGATCGCGAAGCGCCCCTCGATCGGGTGAGACGGGCGGAATTGAACATCTGATTTGCCCGACGACGGAAGCGCTAATTTGCCCGTCGGGTTAATTTGCCGCACCTGATGCCAGCGACACCGGCTTGTGTCGCTTTGTGACCCTCCGCGACCAGCAGCTTCAACAGCTGCGCCGTCACTGCAATATTCGGAGAATCTCATCGACGGTTGCGGTGACCGACCTCGTTGTTTCGATCTCGTAGTGAGCAGACTTCCGTAACAGAGGCTCGATGGTCGAGATCAGATGGCAAACCTTGTTCCGCTCCTCCGCGATTTGTCCGTAGCCGCCGGATCGCATCGCGAGCCGCTCCATGATTGTTGCGACAGGAGCCGAGAGAAGGACTATGACATCGATCATGGAAAAAAGTCGGCGCATGTTCTCGGCACAGCCGCTAATGAACAACGTACCGTCTCCTGGCTTGGACAGGAGCGCGCGAACGCGATCTTCTCGCCAGACCCAGTCCTTTCCTTGCGTTGGCGTCAGGGTGTCTGCGGGATCTGTGTCGACCCATTGAGACCATTCGGGTGTGTCAAGGTCGTAAGCCTGATGACCTCGCGCAACCAACTCTTCGATCGCGGACGATTTCCCCGTTCCAGACATGCCCGTGATCAAGACGCGCTTCATACATTTTCCTCGCCCTGAAGGAATCGGCAGTGCACGCGATGGATTACTCCCGCCTTCGCCAAGGCTTCGGCGGACAAGTCGCTCCGCTCGCAATGACGGATGCTGCTACCCCGCCCCCTGATCGAACGCCTTGCGCAGCGCGACGTAGCCGGCCTGCTGTTGGCTCCAGTTGCGGCCGCCGGTGATGGCGCCGTCGATGACGAGGTCATGGCCGTTGATGAAACTCGACTCGTCGCTCGCCAGGAACACCGCGGCATGCGCGATGTCGTCGGGCAGTCCGGCGCGCGGGACCGGCTGCGCCGCCTTGTAGACCTCGCGCATCACCGCTGCGGTCTTCTCGGCTGCTCCCGTCGACAATCCGAGCGCCTTGCCGAAAATGCCGGTGGCGATCGCGCCGGGCGAGATCGAGTTGACGCGGATGCCGGACTCGCCGAGCTCCATCGCCACGCATTTGGTGAAATGAATGACCGCGGCCTTCGCGGCGCCATAGACCATCGACGAGGAGAAGCCGGCGAGCCGTCCGGCGATGCTGCCATTGTTGATGATGCTGCCGGAGCCCTGTTTGCGCATGTAGGGCGCGGCATGCTTCATGCCGAGCATGACGCTGCGCACCAGCGTCGCCATCGCGGCGTCGAACCGCTCGACGTCGAGGCCTTCGATGCCCCCGGTCTGCGCCGGGCCGCCGGCATTGTTGAACAGGCAGTCGATCCGGCCGAACTTCTCGACCGCAAGCGCGATCAGCGCCTGCATCTGTTCCTCGACCGTGACGTCGGTCTGACGAAACACGCAGGTCTCGCCGAGCTGTTGCGCCAGTGCCTCGCCCTCCCGCGCGCGGCGTCCGGCAATCACGACCTTCGCGCCCTCCGCGACAAAGATCTCCGCCGTGCGCAGCCCGATGCCGCTGGTCGCCCCTGTGATCACCGCGACCTTGCCGTCCAGCCGTCCCATGTCGGTCCCCTCAACTTTACGTATGATGTTGCGGATATTCCCCAGCTCCTGCTGCCAATACAAGCACTTGCAAGCCGCCACGCTCGCGAGGTCCGCCTGTGGCCAGAAGGCCACAACTGCGGTTTTTCGGTCGCAGCGGCCTTATTTTGGGTCGCCTGTTCACGTGAACTGGAACGACCGATGGCGAAGTGGATCGACGATTTCAGGGCGTGTTGGCGGGGCGATGCCCAGCCGTCGGTACGGCTTGCGGTCGCCTTCGCGGTGCTTTGTCTCGTTTTGGCCACGGCCGCGCGCTTCGGGCTCGCCCAGATCCGGCCGGATGTGTTCTTCACGCCCTATTTCCCGGCGGTGTTCTTTGCCACCGCCCTTGGCGGTTTCCGGATCGGGATCGCGACCGCGCTGGCGAGCGGCCTGCTCGGCGTGGTGCTCAATTTCAGCGGCGCGCACGCCGATCCTGCGCGCTTTGCGCTGCTGATGATCTTCTGGGTTGTGTGCGGCATCGCGATCTGGGGCGTCGAGCATTACCGTTCCCTGGTCGCACAGCAGCGCGAAGTTTCCAAACGGCTGATCGAGGAAGAGCAGTACCGCAAGGTGGTGGTCGACGAATTGCAGCACCGGCTGAAGAACAAGTCCTCGACCATTCACGCCGTGCTGCATCAGGCGCTGCAGGACCGGCCCGATGTCTGGCAGCGCATCGACCATCGCATCCGCGCGCTCTCGGCAACCGACGATCTGATCGCGCGGGTCGACGGCTATGGCTGCGATATCAAGGATTTGCTGCGCTCGGAACTCGGACCCTACGGCCACGTGCGGTTCAACCTCAATGGCGAGCAGCTGTTCCTGCCCGCCAAGCTCGCCGTCTCGCTGGCGCTGATCTTCCATGAGCTCGCAACCAACGCCGGAAAATACGGCGCCTTCTCCTCGCCGCGCGGATTTTTACAAGTGTCATGGACCGTCGACGACGGACGTCTCAATGTGATCTGGGACGAGACCGAGGGACCAGTGGTCGAGACGATCGGCGAAGCCGGCTTCGGCACCAAGCTGCTCAAGTCGGCGCTGCGGCCGTTCGACGGCAAGACCGAGATCAGTTACCTGAAGACCGGTGTTCACTGCACCATGCAGTGCAAGCTTCCGAACTGTTGATAAGTCGGCTTTCCGGCACACGCGCATGTGTTGATGCAACCGCGCGCTGCGCAATCGCTTTCAGCAGCGGTCGCAGCCGACATTGATACTCTGTTAATGACGATTGCCGCGACGGCTTGCGAAAGCCGTCGCGGTCTCATTCTGTCACGGCATTTCGCAGGTCCGCTTAACCAAAACTACAACGGACTTTGCCAAGGTCGGCGCATGCACAGTCTCACCAGACACGATTTTCAGGCGGGCGCGGCAGTGCCCGGCCAAGACGATATTTCCGGCAATGAATTGCGTATCCTGCGCGACCTTCTCCAACTCCTTCCGGCGGGAGTGACCGTCCAGGACGAGCAGGGCCAGATCATCCTGGTGAATGAAGCAGCCGCGAGCCAGCTGCAGCTGGCCGCCAGCGCGAGCCAGCCGTCCCCGGTCGACGAGCGCCACGCCGCCAACCTGGACCTGCTGCGCAGCGGCCGTCCGGTGGTGCTCGAGGAAACGCTCTCCTGCGGCGCATCCAAATACGTGTTCCTGACCTCGCACCGGCCCGTCCGGATCGCCGGTCGCAATCTCCTGATCTCGACCTCGACCGACATCAGCGAGCAGAAGGCGTTCGAGGACCAGCTGTTCCGCTCGGCCTATTACGACGAGCTGACCGGCCTGCCGACCCGGCGGGTGATCGAGCACCGCGTCAACGGCCTGATCCGCGACGATTCGCAAGGCCATTTCGCGCTCGCCTTCCTCGACGTCGACAACTTCAAGCACATCAATGACTATTACGGCCACGCGATCGGCGATGCGCTGCTCGTTGAGCTGTCGAAGCGACTCGGCCACGCGCTGCGCGACACCGATATCCTGTCTCGCATCTCCGGCGATGAATTCCTGCTGCTGCTCAACCCGATCAGCGGCAATGACGAAGTCGCCGAATTCATCCATGCCATGCAGGAGCGGCTGAAGGCGCCGTTCTTTATCGAGGACTCCGAGATCTTCGCCTCGACCTCGATCGGCGTCAGCCTCTATCCGATGCATGGCCGGAGCTACGAGGCGCTGCGCCAGAACGCCGACATCGCGATGTACCGCGTCAAGAACAACGGCAAGGGCTCGACCGCGTTCTTCGACAACAGCATGGAGCGCGAGGCGCTGGCGCGGATGAAGATCGAGCAGTCGCTGCGGCTGGCGATCCTGGAAAAGCGCTTCTGCTGCGCGTTTCAGGCCAAGGTCGATATCCGCACCCAGGAGGTGAAGGGCATCGAGGCGCTGGTGCGGCTGCGCGACGACGAGGGTGTGATCCAGGCGCCGGGCACCTTCATCGATCTCGCGGTCGAGCTCGGCCTGATCGACGAGCTGACGTTCCTGGTGCTGGCGGAGATCGTCAAGTCGATCGACCTGATCAACGACACGTTCGGTCCGACGGCGACGATCAGCATCAATGTCGCCGCCAAGCAGGCCTCCAACCTCGAATTCATGCGCCGGTTCGCGCGCGCGCTCGAGGAGACCGGCTTCCCGAAACGCTTCATGATCGAGGTGACCGAGGATGCGTTCGTGACGCGGTCGCATTTCCAGGACCAGATCCTGCCGATCCTGCGCGGCATCGGCGTCGGCATCTCGATCGACGATTTCGGCATCGGCTATTCGTCGCTGTCGGCGCTCGCCGATATCACCGCCGACGAGATCAAGATCGACCGCTCCTTCATCACCGACATCCATCAGCGGCCGCGCAGCCAGGGCATTTTGCGCGCAATCGAATCGCTGAGCGAGGCGCTCGGCATGACCGTGATCGCCGAGGGTATCGAGTCCTACGAGGAGCTCACCTATCTGCAGGCCGCGACCAAGATCCGCTATGCCCAGGGCTATTACTTCGCCAAGCCGATCTTCCTCGAGGATTTGAAGCCGGCAACGCCGGTCGCCAGCGAGACGCGCGCCAGCATGGCCGCGCGCCCCGCCCAGGAAGGCCGCCAGGGCTATTCGCGCGCCAGCGGCTTCCGGCGGTAGGGGCGCGACGTGACTGCGCTCCCTCTCCCGCTTGCGGGCAGGGGAATCGCATATGGAACGAACCGATTCTTCCTCGCCGTCATGGCCGGGCTTGTCCCGGCCATCCACGTCTTTTCTTCGCGTGGAAACGAAGACGTGGATGCCCGGGACAAGCCCGGGCATGACGAGTTTGTGGGAACTCCGATCGCCTCAAACGGCCATATGCGATTGCCCTAC
>NZ_JADYVV010000095.1:0-28336 GCF_020194035.1 Bradyrhizobium sp. BRP56 | reverse complement strand
AGTTCACTCGGCTTGGCTTCCGTCGCGGCGCTGCAGACCGCATAATCCACTGAACCGCCGGATACGGACCCGTATGTCCGGTGGTGTGGGAGGGGCGGAGCCGCGAGGCTCCCCCCTATCCCGATTGTGCCTTCATTCACATGTCGCGGCGCCGGAATATCCGGAGGGCCTGCGGGTTGATCTCAGCGGACCATAACAACCATCGGGAGGATTGAGATGAAGATCGTTGCGCAGATCGCGGTTCCGGCCTGTCTTGCGTTCGTCGTCGTGGCGACGCCGCCGGCGGCGGCGCAGACCGCCGACACCAGCTTTTTCCTGACCAGCAACGGCATCGGCAACGGCGGCAATCTCGGCGGGCTCGCCGGCGCCGACAATCATTGCCAGACACTGGCGCAGGCCGCCGGCTTCGGCGCGCCGAAGACCTGGCGCGCCTACCTCTCGACCCAGGCGGCCGACGGCAAGGCAGCGGAGAATGCGCGCGATCGTATCGGCAAGGGACCATGGAAGAATGTAAAGGGCGTCGTGGTCGCCAAGGACGTGGCCGACCTGCACAGCGCCGGCAACAATCTCACCAAGCAGACCGCCCTGTCCGAGAAGGGTGAGGTCGTCAACGGTGCCGGCGACACGCCGAACCGCCACGACGTGCTGACGGGGTCGCAAGCAGACGGTACGGCATTTGCGGCCGGCGAGGACCGCACCTGCAAGAACTGGACAAGCAGCACACAAGGCGCCGCCATGCTCGGGCACTTCGACCGCAAGGGCCTGCGCGACGACGAGCCGTCAAAATCCTGGAACACGTCGCATCCCTCGCGCGGTCCCGACGGCGGCTGCTCGCAGGCTGACCTGAAGAGCACCGGCGGCGACGGCCTGCTGTACTGCTTCGCGGCGAACTGAGGGAGCGTATCTGCTTCGTCATTGCGAGCGCAGCGAAGCAATCCATCCTACCGTAGGTGCGGAGCGATGGATTGCTTCGTCGCCTCGCGCCTCGCAATGACGGGATAGCACGATCGCGCTCAGCTCTTCCTGCGCTTGACGGTCTTCTTTGCGGTCTTCTTCGCAGCCTTCTTTTTCTTCGCGTTTTTTTTCTTCGCCGCGAAATAGGCTTCGACCTTCTTCGAGGAATGTCCGACGGCTGCGACCGCGGTCTTGAGCCGGGCAGGGGTCACCTTGAACTTCTTCGACCAGTAGCGGACCTCGTAGGGCTCGCTGATCGCGATCCGCGCGCGGTCGGCGGCCTTGTGGCGCTGCTCCTTGAAATGGGCTTCTACCTTCTTGGCGGAATGCCCGACCTTCTTGACGGCGGCCTTCAGCTTCGCCGGCGTGACCTTGAACTTCTTGGACCAGTACGCAACTTCGTAGGACTCGCTCAACGCGATCAGAGCGCGATCCGCCGCGCCCCGCTTCTTCCTGCTGTCCGCCATAAGATGATCCCTCATCGAAGATTCGACGTTGGAACCTTAGCAGCCTCTGTGCGGTTCGCACAGGCAGCGGTGCGTGATGGACGATGTGAGCGCGGCGTGGCTACGATCGAGGTGAAGCGAACCGATGCGGCGAAGTTTTCGGAGGTAAGTACATGCACTATCAGCTTTACTACTGGCCGATGATCCAGGGCCGCGGCGAATATGTCCGCCTCGCGCTCGAGGATGCGGGCGCCGGCTACACCGATGTCGCGCGCGCCAAGAGCGGCATGGGTGCCATGACGAAGATGATGGAGGCACACAAGGGCACGCCGCCCTTCGCGCCGCCGTTCCTCAAGGCCGGCAGTCTCGTGATCGGGCAGACCGCCAACATCCTGCTCTATATCGGCGCGCGCCACGGCCTCGCGCCGAAGGCGGAGGGTGGAAAGCTCTGGGTGCACCAGCTGCAGCTGACGATCGCGGACTTCGTGCTGGAGATCCACGATACCCATCATCCGCTCGGGCCTTCGCTGTATTACGAGGACCAGAAGGCGCCGGCGAAGAAGCGCACCGAGGAGTTCTGGGATTCGCGGGTGCCGAAATATCTCGGCTATTTCGAGGATCTCGTGCAAGCCAACCGCGGTGCGTTCGTCACCGGACGCCGGCTGACCTACGCCGACCTGTCGCTGTTCCAGATCGTGGAAGGCCTGCGCTACGCGTTTCCGAAGCGGATGGCGGCGTTCGAGAAGAAGATCCCGCGCCTGATCGCGCTGCGCGATCGCGTCGCCGAGCGGCCAAACATCAAGGCGTATCTGGCCAGCGAGCGGCGGATTCCTTTCAACGAAGAGGGCATTTTCCGGCGCTACAAGGCGTTGGATTTGTGATCGCCGTCATTCCGGGGCGCGAAGCGAACCCGGAATCTCGCGCCAGAGTCTCTGGATTCCCGGTTTATGCTCCGCGTGCTCCGGAATGACGGCGTGGAAGGCTACCGGCTCCGCCCATCCACCGGCGTCATCGCGATCTTCGACAGATCGATGCCATCGATGCAGCTGACATTCAGCGCCACGATGTCGGTGCCATCGGGCTTCTTGCCGCGCGCGAACACGTCGACGCCGCAATCGACGCAAAGCTGATGGCGGATCGCATGGCGGTTGAAGAGATATTCCTTGAGGTTCTCGGCGCCGGCGCGAAGCTGGAAGCTCGACGGCGGCATGAACACGAAGTGCAGGCCCTTCTTGGTGCAGATCGAGCAGTTGCAGGCCGTCACCATGGCCATATCGGTGGTGCATTCGAAGCGGACCTGTCCGCAATGGCAACCGCCGGTGTAGGTCTTGCTCTCTGCCATGATGATCCCTCACCACAGGCCGGGTACGAGGCGGTAGCGCACCCGTGCCGCATAATCGGCGTAGCCTGACAACCCCGTCACCAGCGCGCGCTCCTCGATCCCTGTGCGGATCACAAACATCACGAAGAACACCGGCACGAAGGCGAGGCCCCACCAGGAGCCGAGCGTCAGCGGCACGCCGATGAAGAACAGCATCACGCTCGTATACATCGGATGGCGGACCAGCGCGTAGGGACCGGTCGAGATGACGTGATGGTCGCGCTCGGTCTGTACCTTCACGACCGGCGCGGCGAACGAGTTGGTGCGGAACACCCACAGGATCGCCACGGTCGAGACCAGATACAGCACAAGGCCGAGCACGATCAGCGGCACGCCGTCATTGACGCCGTCAAAGCGCCGGTCGAGCCCCATCGCGACGAACCACAGCACGGCAACGACCAGGAACACCAGCATGAACCGCTTGTCCTCGGTGGGCTGGCCTTCGCGCGCGGTGAGGCGCATGCGCTCGGCCAGCAGCCCGGGATCGACCTTGGCGAGCCACAGCCCGCAGGCCGGGCCGATCACGGCCGAGGCGATCAGATAGGCCCATGCGCCGGGCCAGTGCAGCGTACCTGCGAAGGCAAACAGCAGCACGGCCATGGCGATGACGAAGAAGGTATTCTGCAGAAGGAGCTTTGCGATCATGAGCGGCTCCGCGCGATTCCAGTCGTGATTATCGCACCGTTTTCCCGGCAAACATGCGACCGCAGCGATCAACTTTCGGAGCAGGCGAGACGTTCCAGCGTCGCGACTGTATTGACAATCATATAAGCAATTGCTTATATATTTTCATGCCCGCCGCCACGCAGCTGACCGATGTGTTGAAGACCCTCGCGGACCCGACGCGGCGGGCGGTGTTCGAGCGGATTGCGCGGGAAGGCGAGATCGCCGCGACGGGCCTGGTGCAGGGTTCAAAGGTGTCGCAGCCGGCGGTGTCGCAACATCTGCGCGCGCTGCGCGATGCCGGGCTGGTCGCCGAGCGGCGCGAGGGCCGGCATATCCATTATCGCATCGCGCCGAAGGGGCTCGGCCCGCTGATCGACTGGCTCGGCCACTACGAGACGTTCTGGGCCGAGCGCTTCGCAAATCTGGAACGGCTGTTGAAGGAGAGTGAGTGATGGGTGAGACGCACGCGATCGCGGTCGAGAAGGTGCTGCCCTACGCGGCCGAGAAGATCTGGCGGACGCTGACGACGAGCGACCGGATCGCGAAATGGCTGATGCCGAACGATTTCGTGCCGGCCGTTGGCCATCGCTTCAATTTCCACACCAAGCCGATGGGCGACTGGGACGGTGTCGTGCATTGCGAGGTGCTGGATTGCGATCCGCCGCGCCTGTTGCGCTACTCCTGGAAGGGCGGCGCTGATACCAATCCGGAATACGGCTCGAAGCTCGATACGATCGTCACCTGGACGCTGACGCCGGTCGAAGGCGGCACCCATCTGCGGATGGTGCATGACGGCTTCGTGCTGCCGGGCAACCGCTTCGCCTTCGACATGATGAGCCCGGGATGGGGCCGGGTGCTCGACGCCATCGCGCGCATCACCGGCGAAGGCTGATCACTCGTTGTTGCCGCGACGAACCGTGATCGAGGCGTCGGTCTTGTTGCGAGTGCATTCGAGGTTGAGGCGGCGATAGCGCATCGTGATGGTGTTGCCGCGCAAGATGCCCATGCGCTTCAGGCAGCGCGAGGTGCCGGTGACGGCGTCGTCCTTCGGCACGGTGAAGATCAGCGCGGTGGCGGAGCCCACCAGGTTGAAGAACTCCGGCTTCATCTTGCGATCGGTCTTGGCGTAGAGCTCGATCGAATAATCCTTGCCGCGGCAGCCGAGCGACAATTCCTTCGCCGCCGGGTGCGTGAGGTAGGTGATGTTGGCGGCGCTGAAATTGACCTTCAGCCCGTCGATCTGGCCCGCGAGCTGCTTGGCAATGTCCACGCAGGGATCGGCATGCGCAGGCGCTGCGACGAAAACCGTCGCTAGCGCGATCAGCGCGGCCGGCAGAGTGGAGCGGATGCCCAAAGGCAAGCGTCGGCGCAACGATGCTGTCACGAAATACCCCCCGCGGTATGAAAGTACGCGAAGCTACATGCAGGCTCCCGCGGAGCGCGTCAATACGGCCGCGTCAGGACGAGCACCTGCCTTCATGCGCCTTGGAAGCCCCGGCGGCCCGGCGCTCGCAATCATTGCCATAGGTCTTGCCGTCGCAGCCGCATACGGGCTTGAAGATCTTGTTGCAGATCGTCGGGCGGAACGCGCAGGTGCCGGTCTGGTCGAAGCGGCCGCAGGTCACGGGCTTGAACTGGCAGAACTGGCCGCGACCGCTGCATTGCAGTCCGGCAAGGCCGCCGCACGGCTTGCCGAGGCGGGCGGCATCGGCGCCGGTCGGGATCGCGATCAACAAGGCCAGCGCCGCGAACCAGACGAAAAGCGCTGTCTTCATGAAGGTCTCCTGATGGTTTCCTTGGCCGTTCCGCGGCTTGCCGGCGTTGTGGCAACCTGGGATTACGATGGCATGAAACATAGCACGTGGATTGCCGGTCCCGCGCATGGCTGGAAGGCGGCCGGCTTCCCTTTCCTTTGTCGGAAAAAGGCTTAGAACGGCTCTACATTGCCGGCGGCCCAGCGGCCGGCATCGGCCTTTCGAAACCGACGAGCAGCTCATGAACGCCCCCTCAGCCTTTCCCGACCAGCAGAAGCCCGTTCCGCCCTACAAGCACACGCCTCTGTTCCCGCTTGGTGCCGACACCACGCCCTACAAGAAGGTGACGAGCGAGGGCGTCCGGGTCGAGAAGGTGCTGGGCAAGGACATGCTTGTGGTGTCGCGGGAAGCGCTGCGCGCGCTCTCCGAGGCGGCCTTCGGCGACATCAACCACTATCTGCGGCCGGGCCATCTGAAGCAGCTCCGTTCGATCCTCGAGGACAAGGAAGCCAGCGACAACGACAAGTTCGTCGCCTTCGACTTCCTGAAGAATGCCAACATCGCGGCCGGCGGCGTGCTGCCGATGTGCCAGGACACCGGCACCGCGATCATCATGGGCAAGAAGGGATGCAACGTCATCACCGACGGTGACGACGAGGCCGCGCTGTCCGAAGGCGCGCGCGATGCCTATCTGCGCCGCAATCTGCGCTACTCGCAGGTAGCTCCCTTGTCGATGTATGAGGAGAAGAACACCGCCAACAACATGCCGGCGCAGTGCGAGATCTACGCCGAGGGCCAAGGGGATTCTGCGGGCGCCTACAAGTTCATGTTCATGGCCAAGGGCGGCGGCTCGGCCAACAAGAGCTTCCTGTTCCAGGCGACACCCTCGGTGCTGACCAAGGACCGGCTGCTCGCCTTCCTGAAGGAGAAGGTGCTGACGCTCGGCACCGCGGCGTGTCCCCCGTACCACCTTGCGATCGTGATCGGCGGCACCTCGGCCGAGCTCTGCATGAAGACGGTGAAGCTCGCCTCGGCGCGCTATCTCGACGCGCTGCCGCCCCACGGCTCGGCCGACGGCAATGCGTTCCGTGATCTCGAGATGGAGCAGGAAATCCTCAAGATGACGCAGTCGCTCGGCGTCGGCGCGCAGTTCGGCGGCAAATATTTCTGCCACGACGTGCGCGTGATCCGGATGCCGCGCCACGGCGCCTCGCTGCCGATCGGGCTCGGCGTCTCCTGCTCGGCGGACCGCCAGGTGCTCGGCAAGATCACCAGGGATGGCGTCTATCTCGAGGAGCTCGAGCACAACCCGGCGCAGTATCTGCCCGCGGTCGAGCAGTCGCTCGGCGGCGAGGTCGTCAAGATCGACCTCAACAAGCCGATGAAGGAGATCCTGGCGACACTGTCGCAATATCCGATCAAGACCCGCGTCTCGATGACCGGCACCATGATCGTCGCGCGCGACTCCGCGCATGCCAAGCTGCGCGAGCGGCTGGAGAAGGGCGAGCCGCTGCCCGACTATTTCAAGAACCATCCGGTCTACTACGCCGGTCCCGCCAAGACGCCCGACGGCTACGCCTCCGGCGCGTTCGGCCCGACCACGGCGGGACGCATGGACTCCTTCGTCGACCAGTTCCAGGCGGCCGGCGGCTCGATGGTGATGGTCGCCAAGGGCAACCGCGCAGTCGCGGTGCGCGAGGCCTGCAAGAAGCATGGCGGCTTCTATCTCGGCTCGATCGGCGGCGCCGCGGCGAACCTCGCCGAGCACTGCATCAAGAAGGTCGAGGTGGTCGAGTATCCCGAGCTCGGCATGGAAGCGATCTGGCGCATCGAGGTGGTCGACTTCCCGGCCTTCATCATCATCGACGACAAGGGCAACGACTTCTTCAAGGAATTGAATCTCGGTTGAGGATCGGGGTTGATTGCGGTCGGCCTCGACGGTTTTTCCAAAGGCTGGGTCGCCGTCACCATCGACGGCGACCGGCGCACGATTTCCTTTCACAGTGACATCGCGGACGCGCTTTCGCGTCCGTTCGATCGCGCCGGGATCGATATCCCGATCGGCCTGACCGATGACGGCGAGCGCGATTGCGACCTTCTCGCGCGCGTAAGATTACGCCCGCACAGCTCGCGCGTCTTCACCGGCGCGCGGCGCTGGCTGTGGCAGCAATTTGACGATCCCGATCTCGCGAATGCGGAAGCACTGCGCCGCGGCCAGACCCGTGTGTCGCGCCAGCTCTGGCATCTCGGCAAGAAGATCATGGAGGTCGACGGGTTTGTGCGCGCGAACGCTACGCGCGATGTCCGCGAGGTGCATCCCGAACTGGTGTTCTTGCAGCTGAACGGCGGCGAGCCCTTGCCGCGCAAGAAGTCGGAGGAGGGCGATGCGCTGCGCTGCAGGCTGCTGAAGCGATCAGGCTTCCGCGAGATCGATCGCTGGCTCATCGAGGTGCGCATCGGCACCGGCGCGAAGCGCGACGACGTGCTGGATGCCTGTGCTGTGGCGCTGGCTGCGCGCGAACCATGCGGAAGCGTTCCCGAAGCGCCGCCGCGAGACGCGCACGATCTGCCGATGCAGATCTGGTTCTAGCTGCAGTTCGTCACCTGGTTGGAGCACAGGCTGCGCCACCAGCCGCGCACGCCGTCATGGCTCTCCACTAGCGCCCAGTGCCCGCTGCAGGCGAGGATGCGTTTCGGGCCATCGTCGGTATCGAACTCACCGCCGAGCTTGCGTAGCGCCGGCGTCCACTTGGCATCGACGAAGGGCGCCTGGAACAGCCCGCCCATGCGGGTGTAGCCGTTGGCATAGCTCGCGCCAACCTTGTTGGCGGCAACCCATCCGCGCCCGGCATAAGGCTTTGGCGCGTTGCGCGGATAGCGCTTGTCATCTTCATAGGCCTTGCCCGGCGGCATCGCGCCTTCGATCAGAAACCAGCCGTCCTTGAAGCCGACGATACGAAACTCGGTGAGCCAGCCGCCCTCCGGCGGGTTCTCGGCCCCGCCCATCTTGAGATGGTAGGGCGGCGGCAGTTTGCCGAGCACGCGTGCCTTCGCCGACGGCTCCGCGCGCACGTTGAGGCCCGCGAGGTCCTTGTCCTCCGACCAGGCGCCAAGGTCGCATGGCTCGGTGCCAGCGGGCAATGTGTTTCGCTTCGCGTCAAGCTCGGCCTGGCGCGCGGCAAAGTCATTGTCCGCCCCGTCGGCATTTCCGGTCGCGATGTCGCTCGGACCGCGCGGCTTCAATTCGGCCGACAGCGCGCGCGTGCCATCCTTGCTTAGCGTCACGACCATCATCTGACGCAGCGCGAAGACGCTTGCCGGCGTCTTCGGGTCGTCTGCGCTCGCGGCATAGACCGCAAGGTAGCCGGTGGTGCCGGCGGTATCCGTGCTGGAAGAGGTGCCCGCAACATATCCGGCCGGCACCAGCGCGACCGCGCTCGCGCGCCACGCCGGTTCGGCTTCGCTTGCCTGCTGTGCGGAAGCCGTCGTGGCTGATAACGCCATGACGGCAACGGATGCCAGGATGCGCATGCGTGGTGCGCGTGCTGCGGTTACGCCCGCGTGCCGGTGAAGGGGAAGCTGCCCATCGGGCCGATGCCCATCTCGCCGGAGATGCCGTCGCCTGCGACCTTGCCGGTGAATTCGAGCGTCAGCGGCATCGGGTTGGTGATGGAAACCTTCCAGGCGACGTCGTCGCCGTTCACGGTGCCGTCGAAGATTTCGGTGGAGTTGCCCTCGGCGCCCTGCGTGCCGGTGAGCGTGCCGCCCGAGCTTGCCAGCGACAGCGTCGCCTTGCGCTCGCCCATGGGCGTCGTCATCGTGAGATTCCAGTTTCCGTCCACCGCCATTGATGTCTCCCCTCCAGGTAAGGCGCTTTCAAGCGAGATGGCTACCGTTTCGCGCGAAGAAAACGCGTGCGCGGGTATAGCCCATCTTGCCGCGCGCGCCTAGTTCGCGGCTGCGGCGATCAGGCGCGGGCGGCGGCGCGCAGCCGGCTTCCGACCAGGACGCGGAAGGCGACATACTGGATCGCGAAGGCGGCGATCTTGGCGCCGACCAGCACCACCGACACGTAGAATGCCCAGAGCTTCATGTCGCCGGTCGTCGCGATCGCAATGGTGCCGGCGGCGAGGATGAACATCAGCCCGGCCCAGGCGTAGCCGGCGAGGGTGGCGTATTCCGGAATCGTCTCGGTCACGATCGGCGGCAGATAGCGCAGCATCCAGCCGCGCTTGAGCATGATCGCGCCGATCGCGATGTGACCGATCGCGGGCTTCGCCAGCACGAAGCGCGGATCGTTGGTGAGTAGCGTCGCGCCGCCGAGCACGATCACCAGCCCAAGGCTCGCCCAGGTCATGTAGCCGAGTGACTGTCCCTTGACGCGCGCATAGACCACTTGTGCGATTGCGCCCGCGATCGCAACGCCGGTGGCGATCAGGACATTGTCGGTGGCGAAATAGACCACCAGGAAGACGATAGTGGAGAGGAAGTCGCTCGCAAGCCTGGCAAATACGCTCTTCATCGTCGTGGTTTCCGTTTCCTCGGGATAATGGTTGTGATGATGGCAGCGTCTAGCGTGAGGGCAGCGCGCCGGCCGGCGGCGTCGCGTCCTTGGCCGCGCGATAGTGCGGATACCAGTGGGTAAAGCCGACCGCGGCATTGCGTGCGGCGAAGGCGATCAAGAGGCCCGTCCACAGCGGCAGCGCCGGCACGTAAAGCACCGCAACGTTGCCGACCAGCATGAGCAGCATCGCCACGGTCCAGGCGCCGGTGATCAGGTAGTTGGCATGGAGGAAGCCGGGCAGCTTCGCGGTCTCGGCATCGACCTGCTCCAGCGCATATTGCCGCGTGAAGGGACGGCCGATCATGATCGAGCCGAGCGACACCAGCAGGATGCCGGCATCGACAGCGATCTTCACCGCGGTGTTGCTCGGCGTCGCGTCGACGAAGGTGAGGTAGAAGCCGATCGCGGCGAATATGACGACCGAACCGACGCCGAGGATCTTGATGCTGCGGCCGCGCGCGACATCGAACGCGATGACGGCGAGGCAGATCAGGGCCGCGCTGAGCAGGCTCACCGTGGCCGAGGTCACCAGCATCAGCATGGCGAAGGCGCCGTAGGGAGCGAGGATCAGGAAGATCGTCATGGTGAGCCTCATCGGCTTATCTTTACAGTGTAAAGATACCCTAACGGTGAGCAACGGAGGCGTCAAGCGAAATCTTTACAGTGTCAAAATCGTGAGGTGGCGGAAAAATCAAAGATTTGCCAATGACATAAAGTGGCGACCGCTCGTTTTCGGTCGGCGGCGGCAAAGACGTGGATGCCCGGGACAAGCCCGGGCACGACACGTGGAGAGGTTGGCGCACTGACGTCCGGGGTGGTCGTTGGCTACTCCGCCCCCACCCAATTGCCGTGGAAACCATCGGGCACGCGGTGGCCGAGATGGACCAGCGCGGTCGGGCCCGCTTCGACATCTTGCGCGTTGAACACGGCGAGGTCGCTGCGGTTTTCGCGGGCGCGCCAGACCACCGCGAGCAGCCAGCCGCTGCCTTCCGCGGCGTCAGCGCTGCGCTCGACGAACACAGGCTCGGAGATCGTGTCGCCGGCGGGCAGCAGATAATGGCCGAGCCGCTTGCCACGGCCGTCGACATGCACGATGCCCGACAGCGCACCGAACATCGGCAGATCTGGGTTAGCGCAGGCGTACCAGCCGTGATTGCTGGCAAATCCGGCGCGCCGATCGTCGACGCGGGGGAATTCGCCGGTGAGGTCGTCGAGATAGGTTTGCGTGAAGCGGTCGGTGTTGCCGGAGAGGTCGAAGGTCCAGCGGCAATAGCGCGCGCGGTTCTTCTGCGGATCGGTCGGCGAGCCGTCGGGATGATTGAACAGCGGCGCTTCCTCGAACTGCATCACGTCGGCGATGATGCGGTTGCCGTCTTCCCACGCGTTCATGACGTGGAAAACGTAGCAGGTCTCGGCGCGGAACCAGACGATGTCCTTTGACGCGCCGCTGCGCTTCATCACGCCGACATAGGCGCCTTTCTCCGGCTCCCAGGCATAGGGCGCCTGTCCGCGCATCGCGCGCTGCATGCTGCCGGTGATCGGCAGGATCGGAAACAGCACATGATTCTCGGTGACGATGAAGTCGTGCACCATGCTGGCATAGGGCGCCTCGAAGCGTTCGAATCGCGTCACCACGCCGGACGAGCTTACCGCACCGAACGACAGCGCCGGCGTCAGCGGGCCCGCGGCGTTGTAACCGAAGAACACCATCTCGCCGGTCGCCGGATCGATCTTGGGATGCGCGGTGAACGGGCCGGAGATCGCGCCCTTGTAGTCGCAATAGCCGAGGCGATTGAGCGTGCCGGGCTCGATCTCGGTCGGCAGATGGCCTTCCTCCAGCGCGAGCAGCCGGCCGCCATGGAAGATGATGTTGGTGTTGGCGACGCCGCCGTCGGTCGTGGTCGTGGCCGGCGCATCCGGCATCTTGCGGCCGAAGCCGCCGAACAGCGCGCGGCCGGCATCGTGCTCGGCCTGCCATTTCGGCGTGCGGACCCAGCGGTTGCGGTAGCTGGCGCGGCCGTTCTCGAGATGGAAGGCGTGCAGCATGCCGTCGCCGACGAACCAGTGCGCACCCGGCGCCTCGAACTGCGGATTGGGGCCGTTGCGATAGAGCGTGCCGTTCAGCTCGCGCGGCAATTCGCCCGAGATCTTCAGGAACGGCGCGTCGGCCTCGAATGGGATCGGCGCCAGATTGGTGCGCGCCGCGTTGGATGTCACCTGGTGGAGCATTCCGCATCTCCCTGCATTATTATCTTTACATCGTAAAGATATCAGTAGGGATGACGCCGCTGATCGTCAAGCAAAATCTTTACAGTGTAAAAATTGCGACCTATAAGGCCGCATGGCAAGAATCTCCAAAGAAAACAAGGCGACTCGCCCGGCACGGGCTCCGACCCGCCGGGTTGCACGGACTGCGGCAGCTCGTCCGGCCCAACGGCGCCGCGCCAATGACACGCCGTATCACCATGGCGATCTGCATGAGGCGCTATTGAAGGCCGCCGAGCGTGTGCTCGAGCGTGATGGATTGGCGGGGCTGACATTGCGTGCGGTGGCGCGCGAGGCCGGCGTGTCGCACGCCGCTCCGACGCATCATTTCGGCGATCTCACCGGTTTGCTCAGCGAACTCGCGGCGATCGGTTTCCGGCAATTTGGCCTGGCGATGGCCGCTGCGGACGCTTCGGCGGCCACGACGCCCGAGAAGGGCGTGGCGAGCGCCAAGGCTTATGTTGCCTATGCGCAGGCACATCCCGGCATGTACGGGCTGATGTTCCGCAGCGAGCGGCTCGATCATTCGCGGCCGTCGCTGCACGAGGCATCCGAGGCTTCGTTCGCAGGGCTGACCCGCGGCGTCGGCGCCAGCCGGCACGAGCAGATTTCCAAGGAGCAGCTTACGCTGGACCAGGCGGCCGCGATCGCGTCCGCGTGGTCGCTGGTGCATGGTTTCACCATGCTGCTGCTCGACGGACGCCTCAAGACGATTTTGGATCGGTCGCCCGAGGGCACATCCGCGGAAATGCTGTTGACCGCGATGCTGCGCTTGTCCGCGGGCCGCTCAGCGCGGCAATAACCAGTGCTGCCCCTGGGCTAGTGTCCCGAATCCGAAGTTCGCATCATTTGCCGCACCTTCGGAGCGAACTTCGGATTCGATAAGGACACTAGCAAACTTTTGATTCTAGAGTGCTTTATGAATGCGAAGTTCGTGAAAGTGGTTGCCGCGAAATCGCGCGAACTTCGCATTCAGCACACTAGCGCCTCACAAGCGACGTGGTCCGGCCGCTCTGTCCAATCGTCTTCACCGTATCCGTGCCGCATTTAAAATCGCGGGCGAAATCGTCGGCGGCTTGCCGCGCCAGCTCGTTGGCGTTGGGATTGGCCGCGACGTCGACATAGGCGACATGACAGACATCGCCCGGCGGCAGCCGGGTCACGGCGAGCATTGCCCGCGAGACCGGGCCGCCGCGCTTGTCCTGTTCGCTGTTGTCGGCGATCTGCCAGCGCTGGATAATCGCAAACGGCCTGGCGCCGACTGCACGCCATTCGACCCTATCGCCGGTCGAGCTGAACGGGCCGAACCAGGCCTGCGCGGCCGGTTCCCTGGCTGCTGCCTCGCCGTTTCGGCCCACCGAGACCACTTCACGCAGGTCGCCCTCGTTGATCAGCACCACAAGCCCGGATTTTCCCGGACAGACCCTGGTGGTGCTGCCGTCCTCTTCACTGGGCTTGCCGATCATGCGGCAGGCCTTCGGCGCGGTCGATGTGTAGCTGCTGCTGATCGTCTCGGAGCCGGCATGACCGGGATTTGCGCTGGCAGCCGCCATAAAGACTGTTGCAAAAGCAAGGTATTTCATCGGGGGAAACCTGCGATCCGGACGTTACTTTGTGTCTGACATATGCAATCTGGGGAAGGTTCAATAGACACGCGGGAAACACCTGACAGGCGCGCGGAATCGTCCTAGAAGGGCGGCTTCGCAACTTCTGTCGCGTGCACCTGCGTGCCGTAACCTCGATCGTCATGCCCACGATATCATCCAACAAGCCCTATCGCGTCGGCCGTTCCCGGACCGGTCTTGGCCTTTTCGCCACCAAGCCGATCAAGAAAGGCACCAAGATCATCCGTTATTTCGGGCCGTTGCTCGACTCGAAGAAGAAGGATGAGGACGCGATCGAGAACAAATATCTGTTCGAGCTCACCAACCGCTGGACCATCGACGGCTCGATCCGCGAGAACGTCGCGCGCTACATCAACCACGCTTGCAGGCCGAACGCGGAATCCGACGTTCGCCCACGCAAGCGCAAGGTGTTCATCCGCGCCATCAAGGACATCGAGCCGGGCGACGAAATCAATTACGACTACGGAACCGACTATTTCAAAGCCTATCTGAAGCCGATCGGCTGCAAGTGCGATGCCTGCGAGAAAAAGCGCAAGAAGAAGCGCGCGGAGGCGAGGGCGGAGCGGGTGCGGCTGAAGGAAAGGGCCGAGCGGAAGGCACAGCGCAAGGCCGAGAAGCTCGCCGAGGAGCGGACCAGGCAGCGGAAGGCGAAGAAGGCTGCCAAAGCCAATGGCAAGCTCGCCAACGGCACGGCGCTGAACGGCAAGCACCTCAATGGTTACAGCCTGATCAACACGGCGGGCAAGAAGGCTGCCTCGTCGAAGCGCGGCACCGCTCGGGCGCTGAACGCCTGATACCACGTCGCCCGAAAACGCTCTAGCCGCTCGGCCGGTGCGCCGCGCGTGGCAACGGTGAATTGCCGAAATCCAGCGTCGAGCGCTGGATGATCGTGCCGTGCTCGTCGATGACGAGACGGAAACGCTTGCTCCCCGAGAAGAATGTGAGGCGATGCCGCCCCTGATCGGCGTCGAGCCCGCGCTCCGAGCGCGTCGTGATTGCGCCCGAGCGCATCCCGGCCTGCAGCAGCGGAACCGCGATGCCGAGGCCTTCGGCGACGATATTGGCGTCGACCTCGAACGCGCCGTCCGCGAATGTGATCGTCGTCATGATGCCCTCGCGGGATGGCGGACGGGACGCGGCAGGTAGGCGCATTCGGCGAGCGTCGTTCCGTCGAGCTCGCGCATGAAGGCCTCGCGTGCCGCGGCAAGCTTCGCCTTCAGCCGGCAGCGCGGCAGCAGCAGGCAATCTCCGCCATCATCCCTGAAACATTCGACCAGCGCGCTGTTGCCTTCCAGCGCACGGACCACCTGGCCGAGGGTGATGGTCTCCGCCGGCCGCGCCAGCGAAAAGCCGCCGCCGGCGCCGCGCTGGGTGGCAATGAAGCCGGCGTCGGCAAGGTCGCGCACCACCTTGGCAAGGTGATTGCGGGAAATGTCGAACTCGGCCGCGATCTCGCTGGTGGCAAACGACCGGTCCGGCTCGCCGGCCAGCCGCATCAGGGCGCGGAGCGCAAAATCCGTGAATGATGTCAGGCGCATGGAAGCCCTTCGAAATCAGCACTTGGCGGATCAGCTATAGCAGTCTAAATAGGCATTTGAAATACCTATTTAGGATGTAAGCCATGACAGCAGCAGAGCGCCGCGAGCAGATCACCGCCGGGATTGTCGCGCGGACCGGGATCACCGAGGCCATGATCGAGCAGCTGGTGCATGCCTTCTACGCCGAGGTCCGCAAGGATCCGATGATCGGGCCGGTGTTCGAGAGCAGGATCAGCAATTGGGAGCCGCATCTGGCGCAGATGTGCGCGTTCTGGTCTTCGGTTGCGCTGATGACCGGGCGCTATCACGGCACGCCGATGGTCAAGCATATGCCGCTGCCGATCGACGCCGCGCATTTCGATCGCTGGCTCGAACTGTTCGAGGCGACCGCGGCCGAGCTGTGCCCGCCTGACGCGGCGGCGCATTTCATCGATCGCGCGCGGCGCATCGCCTCGAGCCTCGAGATGGGCGTCGCCGGCGGACAGGGCGTGATGCTGGCGGTCGGCGAGCGTTACAGGCGAAGCGAAGCAGGAGCAGTGCAATGAGGAACAGAGCGAAGGCGATCGCGCGTGCCATCGACGGCGCGTGGTTTCATCAGGATCAGGCCGATCCGTTTGCCGGCAGCAGTCTGGTGCCGATGCTGATCATCGGCCTGGCGCTGACCTTTGCCGGTATGATCGTCGCGGTCGTGCTGAGCTGACGGAAACGGCCGCCGCGTTTGCCGCGACGGCCGCTCGTCACATCCGGCATTCGGTTTACGCCGCGACCGTCTCGCCGCTGCGGCGCAGCCCGACATATTGCAGCTCGGCGAACACGCCGGTGGCGATCGCCTGGGCCAGGATCACGATGGTCCCGAAGAGGTTCGGCGACACCGCGCCCGACAGCAGCAGCGCGATGCTGGCGAGCGTCCAGGCCGCGTTGCCGACGACCACCAGCATCACCAGCGGCTTCGGCACCGACATGCGCGTGCCGAGCCAGCCGACCAGCGCGGTATAGGCGATCAGGAACAGCCCGGTCTCGCGCAGCAGCGCTTCCGGCAGGCCGAGCAGCGATGACAGCGCGCCGGCGTCGAGCACCATCGCTATGGCGGATACGCCGCTGAAGACGGCATCAGCGAGCAAAGCGCGGCGCAGCAGCTGGGATGAATGGATCATGGCAGTGTCTCCTCTGGTTGGGATGGGGGGTGGTCAGCGGAACAGCGACTGCAGCTGACGCCACAGCCGGAGCGGACACAGCGCCTTGCCGACCCTCATCTCGACCGCATAGACCTGCGCGAACACGAGCACGCCGGTCGCGTGCACGAGCGGCTGCGGCATGTTGAGCGAGCGCGCCAGCAGCCAGGTGGCCAGATGCACCAGCCACGGGAGCAGGACGGCGAGGACGCGGACAAGGGACAGCATCAGCATGGTCATCTCCTGTGTCGTCGAAGATGAGCCGGCCGGCGCGCCAATTCGATTACCTCAGGCGTAATGGAACGGGCGAATTCCGCATGGTAGGTTTTGCACCATGAACGCACATGCATCCATGGCGCGGGCCGAGCCCGCCAAACCCGTCCCGATCGGCGAGCACCTGCGGGAGTGGCGGCAGCGCCGTCATCTCAGCCAGCTCGACCTTGCCGTCGATGCCGAGATCTCGGCGCGGCATTTGAGCTTCGTCGAGACCGGCCGCTCGGCGCCGTCGCGCGACATGGTCCTCAAACTGGCGGAGCGCCTCGACGTGCCCCTACGCGAACGCAACGTGCTGCTGGTCGCCGCGGGTTTCGCGCCCGCATTCCCGCAACGCTCGCTGGACGATCCGGCGCTGAAATCGGCGCGCGAGGCGATCAACCTGGTGCTGAGGGCGCACGAGCCCAATCCGGCGCTGGCCTATGACCGGCACTGGAATCTGGTCTCCGCCAACCGCATGGTGGCGCCGCTGCTCGAGGGCGTGCCGCAGCGGCTGCTCGGCCAGCCCTTCAACATCCTGCGGCTTGCCTTCCACCCCGAGGGCCTCGCCCCGCGCACCGTGAACCTCGCGGAATGGGCCGCGCATCTTCTGGAGCGGCTGCATCGGCAATGCGAGGCAACGGCCGATCCGGAGCTGCTCAAGCTCTATCAGGACCTGAAGTCATATCCGATCCCGGCGCGGTCAGCCCCGATCACCACCGACAACAACGTCGCGCTCCCCTTCAAGCTCCGCCTCAATGGCGAGATCCTGAGCTTCATCTCGACCACCATGGTGTTCGGCACGCCGGTCGACATCACGCTGCAGGAACTGGCGCTGGAGACCTTCTTCCCGGCCGATGAGCTGACCGCCGAGCGGATGCGGCAGATGGCAGCCAGTATGAAATAGCGGCTTGTCTTGGGGCGTGTTCGGCCTACCTTTGGGGTTCCATTTTCCGCCGGGGAACCCCGCCATGAGCGATCTGAAGCCGCTTCGCCTCGACATCGTCTCCGACGTCGTTTGCCCCTGGTGCTATATCGGCAAGCATCGGATCGAGGATGCGCTCAAGCTGGTGCCCGATGTGCCGGTCGAGGTGCATTGGCGGCCGTTCTTCCTCAACAATTGGGTGCCGCGCGAGGGCATCAGCCGCGAGGAATATCTCACCGCCAAGTTCGGCTCGGTCGATGCCTACAAGGGCATTGCCGGCCGCGTGGTCGCCGCCGCCAACGAGGAGGGGCTCACCTACCATCCCGAGCTCGTCAAGCGGCAGCCCAACACGATCGACTGCCATCGCCTGATCCACTGGGCCGAGGCCAAAGGCAAGGCGGCCGAGATGAAGCAACGGCTGATGGAGCTGTATTTCCGCGACGGCGGCGATCTCACCGACAGCAACGTGCTGGTGCAGGCAGCAAACGATGTCGGGCTCCATGCCGACGACGTGCGCAAGCGCCTTGCCACCGACGAAGATGTCGCCCTGGTTTCGGCGCAGGCCCAGGAAGCCGCCGAGAAGGGGATTTCGGGCGTGCCGACCTTCGTGTTTGCGCAGAAATACGCGGTGTCCGGTGCCCAGCCGGCCGAGCAGCTCGCCCGCGCCATCCGCCAGGTCTCGGCCGAGATCAACGCAGAGGCCGCGGAGTAGTCCGCAATCCACATCGAAAGCCCGGCTCACGCCGGGCTTTTTCGTTTGCCCACATCATCCATCTGAAACAATCAGGGAGACCATCATGATCTATGAGCTGCGCACCTACACGGTACGTCCAGGCGCCGTCGGCGAGATGGTGAAGGCGGCGAGCACGATCTCGCGCGATATCCGCGCCGACAATTTCGGCAAGCTGGAAGGCTACTGGATCACCGAGATCGGTCCGCTCAATCAGGTCATGCATATGTGGAGCTACGCCGATCTCAACGAGCGGACGCGGCTGCGCGCCGAGCTCGCCAAGAACCCGCGCTGGACCGGCGAGTATATCCCGGTGATCCGTCCGCTGCTGGTACGGCAGGAGGTGCGGCTGCTCAATGCAATCATCCCGCCAGTGGCGCCGGCGACATCAGGCAACATCTACGAATTCCGCAACTACCGCGCCAAGCCGGTCGGCGGCGCCAAGCAATGGCTCGATCTGATCACCGGCGTGATGCCGGAGCGCGAGAAATACTCCAAGATCGTCGGCCTCTGGACCACCGAGGCCGGGCAGCCCAACGAAGTCTGCCACATCTGGGCCTATCCCGATCTCAATGCCCGCGCCGCCGCGCGCGGCAACGCGATGAAGGATCCGGCCTGGCTGGAATTTTTGAGCAAGGGCACGCAGGTGCTCGAGGAGATGCACTCGACCATCATGCTGCCGGCACCGCACTCGCCGTTGCAGTGACGGAGGCGATCATTCGCGTCGCGACGAGCCGTGTTGTCCCAAGCGCAAGACAGAGAGACCGCCGGTTGAGGCGGCCTCTTCGTTTGCCGTCGGGACGTCGCGAATGCCGGCAAAAAGCCCCATCCGATGTTTCCATCAGATGAGGCTTTCGAAGCAAGGGCGCGCGCCGTCTGAGAACCAGCGCGCCGCAACGCTAGTCGGGCCAGCTGACACCAACCTGACGGCAGCACTCACTTGTTTCCCGACGTGTCTGCATGCCTACGAAAGGGTAAACCGCATTATCCGGGCTTGCCGCGCCGGCTGCGGATGAAGCGGACGGCGTCGCGCGCCGCTTCGTAGGCGAAATTGTTCAGGGTCAGCGCGGCGTGAATGGCCGGCACCAGCGGATCGCGGCGCCGCAGCGGCAGCAAGACGTCGCCGATCGCGAAGCGGCCGCGCCAGATCGGGTCGATCATGGGGTGGCCCGGTGCCGCAGTGGAATCGGCCGAATTGATCGCGGGATCGGCGCAGAGATGGCGCGTCAGCTCCAGCGTCAACTGCGTGCCGGGCGAATGTTTCGCAAAGCGCTCGTCGACGCCGATCTTGAAGAAGAAGGCGCGGTCCTGGTGGCGCACCACGATGCCGCCCGCGACCGGCGTGTCGCCCGCATGCAGCGTGATGATCTCGCAACGGCGGGCTTCGGCCATTGCCGACGTCGCGCGGCGGATGAAGGCCGCATCGCCGGCATGCTGGCTGAGCGCCGTGCCGCGCTTTCCCTTCCAGCCACCGGCTTCGAGGACAAGGAAAGTCTCGAGCGCCGTCGCAACCTCGCGCGGCGTGCGGGCGACATCAAAGCGCACTGCGCCATGGTCGGACAGGCGATGATGCTGGCGGCGCAGCTCCTTCAGCTTCTTGGGCCCGAGCGCGTCGCGCAACAATTCGTCGGCATCGCGCGTCGCATCCAGCTGGGCGCGCTGATAGGCGCTCAGCATGCGCGGCTGCAACCCGTCTCGCGCCAGCACCGCGCGGATCGCCGCCATGGCCGGGCCCTCGAGCGACATGGTGCGCAGGATCAGCGCATGCGCGCCCGCATTGCGCGCCTGCTGCAGCATCTTGTCCACCGCTTCCTCGGCGGCGTCGCGGTCGAGCAGCGGCGTGCACAGCGTGCCATAGGGTTCGGCGCCGACCAAACCGGGCAGGGGAATGCGGTAGATCCGCCGCATCGGAACGACCGGCAACAGCCCGATCAATTGCCCGGCATCGCCTGCGGCGCTGAGCAGCGCCGCGCCGGTGCGGCCGCGCGCGGAGGCATCGACCGCCAACTCCCAGTCGGGCTGATAGTAGCCATTGGCCTCGATCGCGCGCGCGGCAAGCGCACGCCATGCATTGAGCGGCGCGGCCGACAGCGGCGGCAACGTGCGATCGTCCGTGGCATCCCTGCGCGATGCACGGTGGATCATTGCCTGGTCAGCAATATCGGCCACGTCCCTGTTTCCCCAGTCCGCGAGGCCGATTGGCCTTGCGTTCGTCAGCGCAACGCTAGCGGAAAGAAATGGAAAATGCCGTTGAGGCCACCGCGCAATTTGAACGGTCGTGTTAACGGGCCGTTCAGCATACCCGGTGCGCAGCGGCTTGGCCGGCTCGCCGGCCCAAGCGCTAGGGTTTGGTGCTCCGTTGCGCTTCCACCGCAACGGTGCTCTCGACGGGCTCGTAAGTCTCCGTCACGCAATTGTCGTCGGCCCCGACCTGCCGGCGATCGAAGATCGAGCCTTCATTGATGAAGACGCGATAGGTCTGCGTCCCCAGCGGCTTGCCGATCACCGATGTCAGTTCGGCGCGCACGCAGGCGGTCCAGCCGGTGCCGCGCGGGTCGTGCAGCGGGGCGGAGACCCGCACATGGGTCGGCTGTGAACCGGCCGTGAACACTGAATCCAGCTTGCCGGCGACCAGCCGTTTGACGTCCGGAGGCGTCTCGAGCGGCGCCGGCTCCGAGGCCTTGACCTTCAAGGCCTCCGGCCAGACCGCGTGGCTGTCCGCCAGCCCGCAGCCACTCAATATTAAGGCGGCGCCGGCCAGCAGCGCCGCCAGATGTACTTGTCCCTGTCCCATTCAGCGCATTTAATGTGCCGCCGCCAGGATTGCGCCCCTTGGTGGCGCTGAATTCGCATCAGGCGGCGCTTTGTCGATCAACAAATGTCGAGCGACAAGTTATCGTTGGGGTAGAGGTATTACCGGATGTTGCTGCGGCGGCGGGGGAGACAGACTGACATGAAACGCTTCACGGTTGCTGCCGTCATTCTGGCGCTGCTCGCGACACCCACCCTGGCCCAGGGCCGGCGAGGGGGCGGTGGAGGTGATACCAAGACGGAGCAGAAGCCCAAGGTCGACGAGAAGGCCTACAAGGCCGCGCTCGATCGGATCCCCGAGCCCAAGGAGAAATACGATCCCTGGGGTGTCACCAAGCCGGCAGCGGATCCGGCCAAGAAGCCGAAATAGCCGGCCTCACCAGGTCTCGGCGGCCATTCGACATTCGACCGGCGTCGGTCGGTAGCACATTTGCCGCAAGGCATGAACCTTGGCCTGACGGCCTCCGACCCATCTTCGCTGTCATTGTCGGAGGCCGCCATGCTTCGCCGTTCGCTCCTCAGCCTGATCGTTCCGGCAGCGATCCTGCTCGGCGCCGTGCCGGCATCGGCGGAAAGCCGGCTGGCGCTGGTAATCGGGCAGTCGGCCTACAAGTCGGTGCCCGCGCTGCCGAATCCGGCCAACGACGCCAGGGCTGTGTCGCAGATGCTGACCGATGCCGGATTTGCGGTGACGGCCGCATCGGATCTGTCGCAGGACGAGATGCGCGCACGGCTCAGCGATTTCGCAAGTCAGGTGGCGGCGAAGGGCGCCGACACCGTGGCGCTGGTGTTCTATGCCGGGCACGGCCTGCAGATCGACGGCGAGAACTATCTGGTGCCGGTCGATGTCGATCCGAAGCGCGAGGCTGATATCCCGATCCAGGCGGTTCGGCTCAACGACGTCCTGAATACGCTCACCTCGGTGCCGAGTCGGATGCGCATCGTGCTGCTCGATGCCTGCCGCAACAATCCTTTCCCGGAGCTCAGCAAGACCGCGGGGCACGGGCTCGCCATCGTCGATGCCAGGGTCGGCGCGCCCGGCACGTTCGTGTCGTTCTCGACCTCGCCGGGTGCGGAAGCCGAGGACGGCAGCGGTGCCAACAGCCCCTACACCACCGCGTTGCTGGCCTCGGCCAAGGAGCCGGGCATCCCGATCGAGGACACCTTCAAGCGCGTTCGCCTCGCGGTGAACAGGGCAACCGACGGTCGCCAGACGCCGTGGGACTCGTCCTCGCTCACCGACGACTTCCGTTTCATGGTGGGGACAGCGGCATCACCCGCGACGTCGCCGCCGCCGGCCGCGGCCAAACGCAGCGTCGACGAATGGAAGCGCGAATTGCAGGGCAAGCCGATCGAGGCCGCGAATGAGCTGATGGTGATCGATGGCTCCGACGAATCCTATGAGGCCTTCGCTGCGATCTTCGCCGGCACGCCGCGCGGCCTGCAGGCACGCGACTGGCTCGACCGGCATCGCCGCATGTTAGCGTGGAGTAACGCGATCCTCATCAACACGGCGGCGGCCTATCGCGGTTTCCTCGCGCAATATCCTGACACCGACCTGACAGCGACGGCGCGCAAGATGATCGAACGGCTGCGCTACCGTCCCGATCCGGCGCCCGCCGTTGCGCTCAGCGTGCCCGCGACCAACGTCGCGCTGGCGGCGCCGACCTGCCCGTGCAACGCCGCGCCGCCGCAACAGCCGCCACAGCAGAGGGTCAACGCGCCGGTGAAAAAGCGTGCCGATCCCGATCCGCCGCGGCGCGCGGGCAAGCGCCCGCCGCGCGTCGTGGTCGAGGACGACGTCGTGGTGGTGCGCCGTCCGCCTCCAACCGTGGTCTACGAGCCTGCCGGACCGCCGATCGGAATCGGAATCGGGATCGGCATCGGCGGCGGCGGTGGTGGTTATCGCGGTAACTACGGCGGCGGCTATCGCCGGGGTGGATACTGACGCGACGATCGCGTAAATGCTTTCCCCGCATGAGATGCGGCGCCTGGTGATCGCATCCTGGGGGAGGACGCGATGCGGCCGCTGTTTTGCCTGCTTGCCGCGCTGCTGCTGTGTGGTCAGCCGGCGCGCGCCTGGGAGTATTGGGGCGGCGACCGCGGCGGACAACGCTTCTCGCCGCTGACGCAGATCACGTCAGACAATGTCGGCACGCTGCTGCGCGGCTGGGAATTCCGCACCGGCGATCTCGATACGCGCCCGCCCGAGGTGATGAAGCGCACCAAGTTCGAGGTGACGCCGCTGTTCGTCGAGGACAGCCTGATCCTCTGCACGCCGTTCAACGAAGTGATCGCGCTCGATCCCGGCACCGGTGCGCAGAAATGGCGTTTCGATCCGAAAATCAGCATGGCGCAACGGCCGGCCAATCGCTTTGTCTGCCGCGGCGTCGCGCACTGGACGGACGATCGTGCGGCGGAAGGCGCCGCCTGCAAGTCACGCATCTTCACCGGCACCAACGACAGGCGCCTGATCGCGCTCGATGCCAGAACCGGCAAGCCCTGCGCCGATTTCGGCAACGGTGGCGAGATCAAGATCGACATTGGCATGAAGCTGGAATGGCCGGGCGAGTTTCAGATCACGTCGGCGCCGGTGACGGGACGCGGCGTGGTCGTGGTGGGGTCCGCGATCGGCGACAACCGGCGGGTCGACGCGCCGCTCGGCGCGGTGCGCGCCTTCGATGCGCGAATCGGCCAGCCGCGCTGGAGCTTCGATCCGCTCGTGCATGACGAGATCGAGGCCGGCCACAGCAATGTCTGGGCGCCGATGTCGGTGGACGAGGAGCGCGGCCTGGTGTTCCTGCCGACGACATCGCCCAGTCCGGACTTCTGGGGCGGCAAGCGCGCCGGCAATGACGAGCACGCCAATTCCGTGGTCGCGCTGCGGATCGAGACCGGCGAACTCGCATGGGCATTCCAGACCGTGCATCACGACGTCTGGGACTACGACCTGCCGGCGCAGCCGACGCTGGCGCGGATCGACACCGGCGATGGTCAGCGCGACGTCGTGATCCAGCCGACCAAGCAGGGCTTTGTGTTCGTGCTCGATCGCGACACCGGCAAGCCGGTGTGGCCGGTGGAAGAGCGCGCGGTGCCGCAGAACGGTGCCGAGGGCGAGAGGCTGTCGCCGACGCAGCCATTCCCGACCCATGTGCCGCCGCTGCTGACGCAGCGGATGACGGCCGACGATGTCGCCGGCCTGCTGCCGGGCATCGGGAGCTCGGCGTGCGAGAAGCTGCTCGCGCAATCCCGCAATGAGGGCCTTTACACGCCGCCGTCGACGCAAGGCACTTTGATCTATCCGATGACCGGCGGCGGGGTGAACTGGGGCGGCGCGGCGTTCGATCCGGTCAATCAGATCCTCTACGCCAATGTCAGCCATGCGGCGCACATCGTCACCCTGATTCCGCGCGACCAGGCCAAGGGCTTCAATCCGCCGCCGGGCCATGAATTCGGCCAGCAGGAAGGGGCGCCGTTCGCGATGTCGCGGGCGCTGGCGAAGTCGGCGGTCGGGTCGCCCTGCAACAAGCCGCCATGGGGCGAGACGGTGGCGGTCGATCTCAGGGCCGGCAAGATCCTCTGGCATTCGTCGGTCGGCACCAGCGAGGATCTCGCGCCGCTCGGCATCGCGTTCAAGACCGGCACGCCGCTGGTCAACGGCGTCGCGATCACCGCGGGCGGCCTGGTGTTCACCGGCGCGATGGATGCCTATCTGCGCGCGTTCGATGCCAGATCGGGAAAGCAGTTGTGGCTCGGCCGGCTTCCGGTGCCGGGCGTCGCCAATCCGATGACCTATCTCTGGAAGGGCGAGCAGTACGTCGTGATCGGCGCCGGCGGCCATTCCGAGGGCGGCACATCGATCGGCGATAGCGTGGTGGCATTTCGCCTGCCGCGTCAGGGCGAGGGGGCATCGTTGTGGACCCGCCTGATCGATCGGCCCGGCGGGCGGTTCACCGCCAAGGCTGTGGCCGCCGGTCTCGTGCTCGTCGCCCTCGTTGCGCTGTTGTGGCGCTGGCGGCGGAACCGTCGCTCGCGATCCGCTTAGGTGCTCCCTGCCGCAGGTGCGCGCCGCCAAAATATCGAAAACAACCCCATGCAAAGGTGCCGGTGGCTGCCGGCGTTCGAAAAGCAACTTGACACGTCGGGCAACTCAGGGTTACTTTTCTACTATTCCGAAATGGTGCAAGCGTCGCCTCGCTCCGCTAAAGCGCGATGAATTCAGGTTCTTCGCCGCCTCTGACTGGTCCGGTATTGGGTGCAGTCCGGTCTTCTCATCAACGATCCTCGACCGCCGCATTTGACCCAAAGTAGACATTACCCCTCTGGTATTCCGACCGCGCGCATTCCCCCATACAATTGCTCAAGCCTCGCCATCCAGTCTGGGTTGTCGAACCGGAAGACATTAAGGCGGTATCGACGGATGGTGAAGCTGCGATCAAGTGCCAAGCCGGCCTCTGCACTAGATCGTGCCTCCTTCAGGTCTCCCATCATCGCCAGCGCACCGGCCAAGTGAAAATGAGAAAGGGCATGATTGGGATTGGCTTCGATGCTTCGGCGCAGCCAGCCGATTGCTTCAAGGTCGGTTTTGGTCATCAACTTGGCCATCCCGACAAACATGAACCAAAGAAAGGCACGCGTGTCGCGTGGGGACATTCGCAGCGCATCCTGAATGTGCCTCTCCACCTCCTCGCTACGCTCCAGCACATACTTTCCAAGCCCGATGAATCCATGTGCATCGGCTAGATTCCGATCCAGCCCCAGCGCCTGGTGGCATTCAGCGATACCTTTGGCAGCGCGGCATGTCCGAATGTGAACCGCACCAAGGAGCATGTGGGCTCTTGGATGATTCGGCGCACGCAACAACGCGCAGTTGAGCGCATTCTCTGCGGTCTTGAAATGCACTGATCCGTCATCCGTCATGAAGGATGAACCCATCGATACGTCGACCTGAGCTGCGGCGACTGCCACTTCAATGTTGTCGGGATCAAGCGCCGCAGCACGCATGAAGAAGTCCCTTGCGCGCGCCAAGAACGCTGGAGTCACGCCCTTGTTCAGGAAAGCCTTGCCCTGAAAGTATAGATCCACAGCGTCCGGCCGGAGCACCCGTTCTGCGCGTCGTGCTTCGGCCTCGATGAGTTCGGCGTTCAAACTATTTGCAAGCCGGGATACGATTTCGTCTTGCGTATCCAGCAAGTCGGCAGCCGACTTGTCGAACCGCTCGGCCCATACTTGGGTTCTGGTTTGCGTGTCGGTCAACTGGACGTTTAGGCGCAAGCGGT
The DNA here is from genome assembly GCF_020194035.1 of Bradyrhizobium sp. BRP56. Classification (NCBI taxonomy): domain Bacteria; kingdom Pseudomonadati; phylum Pseudomonadota; class Alphaproteobacteria; order Hyphomicrobiales; family Nitrobacteraceae; genus Bradyrhizobium; species Bradyrhizobium sp. BRP56. The sequence continues at coordinate 1,974 of NZ_JADYVV010000095.1, read as the reverse complement.
TACCCCCGCGTTGCACCGACCCCTCCAGCACGTAACGGACACTCAGCTCACGGCCGATCTCCCTCACGTCCAATGCTTTTCCTTTGAAGGTGAACGCGGTGTTGCGGCCGATGACGAACGCGCCGGCAATACGCGACAAGTCTGTTGTAAGACTATTGGTTACACCATCAGCGAAATACTCTTGCTCAGGATCGCCACCGAGATTCGCGAATGGTAGAACGGCGATAGACAGGCGTGGCATCGCGGATGGAGGCGACGGTTCTCGAGGGTATGGGGGCTCGAGTGCCGCCACGATCGGACGGCCGGGCCCGGCAAGCTGATTTCCGCTGATTGCCAGCATGTAGCCACGGCGCGGCAGGGTCCTTAAGGCGGATCGATCGACATCTCCCAAGGCACGCCTGACGTCGCCTACGGCGTGGACGAGAGAGTCTTCCGTGACCTCACAGTCCGGCCAGACCTCGTCCATGATTTCATCTTTGCTCACCAAACGCCCGGCTCGGGTCGCGAGAAGCCGAAGTAACAACCATGCCCGAGGGCGCAAGGGCACGATATCGCCGCGCCCATCGATCAAAAGCTCACGGCCGAGGTCAATGGTCCGCTCGCCGAGAACGATTGAATGCTGCGATGACTCGAGCAAAGTCGCCTCTTACAGGTCCTTTTTCTGAAAATTTCGGCAAACTTTCAGGACGCAAGGTCAATTGTACCGCATCATCGTGCGGCTTGGGATAGCGACAGCTTCCAGGCAGCCGATCGCCAAAATGTAGCGAGCAGGAGGCGCGCATCCATGATCCGTTCGGTCTTCTTTGCGGCGTCAAGTCGTTCAGTTTTCAGCTTTTTTGGAATCGCCCTATTTGCCGTCATTGTCCCGCTGGCCGCCCAGGGACAAGACATCAAGGTTACCCTCTTGGGTACAGGATGTCCCCCCGCTGTTATGAACCGGTTCGGACCGAGCACCCTCGTCGAGGCGGGTGGGCAGAAGTTCATTTTTGACGCAGGCCGAGGTGCCCTCCAGCGGCTCAACCAGGTCAGGGTGCCCTGGCAGGGAATAGACGCCGTCTTTCTCACTCACCTGCACTCGGACCACGTGGTCGGCTTTCCGGATCTGTGGCTGACCGGTTGGCTTGTGGGGCGGCCAGGCCGGGATCGACCACTGCGTGTGCGGGGGCCAACGGGGACCCAGCGCATGATGTCGTTCCTCGCGCAGGCATTCGAATACGATATTCGGATTCGATTAGACGACGACCGAGCACCACCAAACGGCGTCGTGATCCTCGCAGAGGACATTACCGAGGGGGTCATCTATGAGAACGGCGGCGTGAAGATCACTGCGTTCGAGGTGGACCACACCCCAGTGAAGCCTGCGTTCGGTTTCCGGATCGATTATTCCGGCCGGTCCGTTGTGCTTTCCGGAGACACGCGGATCTCCGAAAATCTCGTTCAGCACGCCCAGAACGTCGATCTGTTGATTCACAATGTTGTCGCACCAGAAACATTCCAGCGCATTGGAGTTCCGCCGGCGCAGACGGCTAACATCATCAGCCACCACACCACGCCGGAGCAGGCGGGCGAGGTGTTTGCGCGGACAACGCCCAAGCTGGCTGTGTATTCACATGTCGTGTTGCCAAACGCCACCGAGCAAGATCTGATTCCGCCAACGCGGAAGACCTACTCAGGTCCAGTGGAACTCGGTGAAGATCTGATGGTCATCGAGGTCGGAGAGAAGGTCGAAGTCCGACGGCCCTCTAAGTCGTAACGTGAAGCCTGCTAGCAGGCGTCTGTCGGGCTTTGAACTCGATGCTCGTCGTTGCTTGCGAATGCCACGGCCTACTGGCTCACAGGTCCGCTCCTGGCCGATTTTGTTGAAAAAGGCCGCGGTTGCGACTCAGAGGTACCAGTGATTCAGTCTGTTTAATTGGCAGGACTGAAGATCATGATGGGACATCGGCAAGTCGAACAGGCCGCTTTGTTCTATGA
>NZ_JADYVV010000094.1:0-29673 GCF_020194035.1 Bradyrhizobium sp. BRP56 | reverse complement strand
AAAAATATACTTCGACGTATCAATCCCAATGCGGATAATCTGGTTCACGGACGGCTCCCTTGTATGAGATCTAGACAACCTCATTCTGGCACACTGATGCCGTAGGGGGCCGTCCACACCATCAACCACCGCATTGGATTGTGAAAGGGATCGTGGCCGCGGCGTCGCGCAACAATCGAGATTTGAGGTAATGGGTCCTGGCTTTCGCCAGGACGACACTGTGTTGGTGCGCCGCAGGTGGCACGATTTCTGCCGTCGCAATCCCGAAGGCAGCATCTCGCTAGGCTAGTGCCGACACAAGCCACAGGCCCACATGCAGGTCGCGGCCATCCGCCCCGATACTTGCCGCGAGCGCGTTGCGTACCGCTTCCATGGCGCGACGCCGTTGATCGTCCGTGGCATTCTCGAGCAGCGCAGGCAGCGGGCCGGCCTGCGTGATGAAGGCCATGCTTTGCGCGATGTCGCCGCCATGGATCGGCACGTCGGCGGCCTTGAGCGCAATCTCGCGAAACCCGGCCTCGGTCAGGATGCCGCGAACGCGATCCTCGCGCGCGAACGAAAACATCCCGGGCGCCAATGGATCGACCGGCGGCTGTGGCGGCACGTGCGGTCGGGCCGCCTCGATGGGTACGCGAAACCACGGCGACTCCGGCATGGTGCGAAAACAGACGAACACCAGCCGCCCGCCCGCTTTCATGCCGCCGCGGATGTTGGTGAAGGCCCTGACCGGGTCATCAAAGAACATCAGGCCAAAACGCGAATACACCAGATCCGCCCAGCGCGGTTCGAAGCCGTAGATCGTTGCGTCGGCCTGCGCACAGGTCACGTTGCCAAGTCCCGCCTCGGCAACACGATGCTTGGCCAGATCCAGCATCGGGACCGAGATATCGACGCCCACCACAGCACCTGACGGACCAACGACCTTGGCGAACGCCAACAGCGTGTCACCGGTGCCGCATCCGATATCGATGACACGCTCACCCGGCCTTGCCGCCGCAGCACCCAGGCTGACGCTGGTGACCGACGTGAAGACATCACTGATCACGGCTTGCTGCGAAACCCATGAGTGCCCCATGGTGCTGTTCCAGAACGCTGCTCCTCGGGGGTTTGGCGTGGGTGTCTGCATTTGATGAAATCTCCTGGTGCTGAAAATCCGACCGAGTGTCGGCTGAAACAAACTGCACAAAATTCCGTATCGAACGCGAGGCTGAAATGTCCGTACCGGGCATTAGCGAATTGCAGCCGACGTGCTTTGCATCTCGGCTCTAGGCCATCAGGACGTCTTCGCGCGATCCGCATCTGATCGATGCTGGACGGCGCTCAGGTGGTGGACTCATTGCCGCCGCCCTTCGGCTTGGAAATCGGAGGGATGCAGCTACCGAAGCGTGGATCGAGCGGATCGTAGCGCGACCTCATTCTCGCAAAAATATAGAGCGCCGCCAGTGCGAAGGCGCCGAGCAACAGCAGGCCCCAGGCAGGTGGCGGACCTGCAATCAAAAGCAGAGCTGCTCCAACGAGTACTAACGCGAAAATACCCGAAGACAGTTTTGAAGCCATGACCGGCTCCGCAGTTAGCGCAAGGACGGGATACTACCCCCGAAATCGATCTATTGGCGAGAGGCCGGCTGCGCCACGCCAGCGCAGATATTTCCACCTGCGCCGTGGACGGAGCAACGGCCTGTTCGCTCACCGCCGCGGACGTCACTATTGCGAGTTAGAGGTTGGGTTGGTTTCGGCTCACGTACTCACTGCTGCGTGGATGGCGCGGCAATGTTGTACCAGGGCGTCGTGCGAGACCACGAAGTGCTTCAACGGCGTCTCGATGTCGTAGAAGTAGATGTTGGCCACGAAGCCATAGATGCCGGCGTCGATGGTCGTCGGCCTGTCGCCATGCACATAGCCTTGGCTCGGGATCAGGCTCGCCAGTGCGGCGAGATCGGCAAGGCCGCGGGCCATTGCGGCGTTGGGCTCGAAGCGGCCGATGCCCTGGTAGTAATAGCGCTGGGCGTTGAACTCCTTGGCCTTCATCAACCCGTCGTCGGTGAGGGCCGGATGCTCGCGCTTGAGCGCGTCGCGGAATTGGGGCCAATAGCGCGCGTCCTGCCAGCGCGAATAGGACATCACCCAGTAGAGATCGTCGAGCGTCCGCGTGATGAGGAGGTTGGTCGTGCGCTGCGCCGGCGTCAGCGCGGCATCCAGCGTCACGCCATATTTTCCGGTGATATAGGCGAGGATGGTCTCGCTGTCGCCGACAGTGTCACGGCCGTCGACGACATAGGGCAATTGCTGGCGCGGCGCCTTCGACGCATCGAAGATGTGCTCGTGCCGGAACGGCACGCCGGCGAGCTTCAGAAAAGCGAATACCTTCAGGCCATAGCCATTGTTGTCGGCCACGCCGAACAACGGCGGATAGGAATAGAGCGTGAGCATATGGCTCGCCACGTTCGAGGTGGACGAAGGCTACATCAGAATCCGCCAGTTGGATACGCGGGCAAGTAAACCGCCTCGGGATGAACCGGTACAAAGACTACAGCGGACTTGGCGCGCCTTGCTGGCGACATCAGCTAACGGCCGGAAGCGGCTTCATCCGGCGCGGCATCACTTCCCTTGTCCGGCCAATACAGCGACGACAGAGAGGAGGCGCACCGTCATGGCGGCACCTCCTCTCGCTTTGTTCAAGTAATACGTCGTGTTTACTGCGCGGGGCGTGATATGCCCTTGGCTATTGTGCGAAGCGCAAGCGCTTGAAACGGCGCACTTCCGAACAAGCGCAAAGCTTTGGGCTCACCAGCCCCAGCCACCGTAGTGGCGTGGGATCAGCGTCGGCCTTCCGGTGACGTAGCTGCGGTTGGCATAGCCACCAGGATAACCACCATACGAGCCATAGTAGCTGCCGGGATAGCCGACAGCGGCGTAAGAACCGTAATTGCCTGCGTTATAGCCGCCGTAGTAACGCGGGACCAGCGTTGGCCTTCCCGTTACATAGCTGCGGTTGGCATACCCGCCATAGTATTCTCCGGGATAGCCGCCATAGTAGCCCGTGCCGACATAGGGGCCACCACCATAGTAGCTATAAGGTGAAGTGGCAGCTACCGCGGCTGCTCCTATCGCGCCGGCCGCCAGGCCAGCACCCGCCACACCGGCACCGTAGCCGTACGCGGCCCGACGATATTGTCGACGGGCGACCCCGGCACCGCTCAGGGGAGTCAACGGCCGACCGATCCGCGCCTCGGCGCTGTCGATTGCTAGCGAAACGCCGCGCTGTTCAGACCAACTGAGCGAGAGCAGTGTCGCACAAGTGAAGGTCGTGGTTACAATTGCAGTTTTCAATGCCAACTTCATCGATTCTCTCCGTTGCTGTAGATACGATGGGTTGTCCGTCGTCGATTCTCATCGAAGCGCTACTTCGATCACGAAGCCCGCAATGAGTTACTTCGTGGCTGCGCCGGTTGTGCCAGCGGTACTCCCCGTCGTCGTGGGAGTGCCACGGCGGGCGTCACGTCGGTCTTGACGTGCATCGCGTCGGTCATCCCGACGATCACGCCGGCCTTCTCGCCGATCTTGACGTCGTACCGTGCCGGCGGTTTGGGCTGCCGCGTCGGAGGTCACCATCACAGAAAGCGCCAGGAGGCCAAACGCGGTCGCCATTCCGAGCGAAGACAGTGCGGTTCGCCGAGAGATCATCAAATCCTCCTCAGGCTCCGCCCCACGTGCAAGGCATACGCTGGCCAGTCGCTACGCATTGATTTACATCAATGTTGGTGCAGCGAATGGCGACGAAATCATTGTGCAGCAGCGCTGACCTACCGCGCGAAAGGGAGATGGTCGGGCGGTGCGGCCCAGTGCAAGCACGCGAAGGCGGAGTTCAAATCGAAGGGGAAGGAAAAATCCTATCGTCCTCTTATGTCCTCAAACCCCAAGGCGATCCAAGGGAGCCTTGATCCTTATCTTGAGGCCGTTCTGCCGCCAGTCGTATTCGATCTTGCCCCCGAGTTGACCAGCAATACTGCGCTCCGTGAGTACGCTGCCAAAGCCGGCGGCTTGCGGCGGGGCAACAATCATGGGACCGCCCGTCTCATTCCACTCAAAATGCAAGTCGCCGCCTTGCGTCTCCCATTTGATACGGATTGCCCCGCTCGGCTCCGAGAGTGCCCCGTATTTGGCTGCATTCGTCGCGATTTCGTGCAGCGCAAGGGCGAAGCTCGTTACGGCCATCACGCCTACAGGCACATCGGGGCCGCCGATCATGATGCGGTCGCGCGAGCCGTCGTCATAGGGTTGCATGACGGTTCGCGCGACCTCGTCCACCGTCGTCCGTTCGCTATGCGCTTCCGTACCCATGATCCCCGGACGTATAAGGTCCTTGGCCCGCATGAGGGCATCCAGCCGACCGCGAAGCGAATGAGCCATTTCCTGCGGCGTTCGAGCTGATCGAGCACTAAGGCTGATGATGCCGTGGAAGATCGCGAACAGGTTTTTCACCCGGTGGTTCGCCTCTCGCGCAAGCAACCGTTGATGCTCTTGCGCTTCCTTCTGAGTGGTGATGTCCACCACGACACCGACAAAGTTGGTAAGCTCGCCGCTCTCGTCTCTCAGGCACTCGCCACGCGCCTCGACCCAGCGGATGGTTCCGTCTTTGTGGAGCAGCCGGTATTCCTGGATGCACTTTTCTCCGGTGGCGACCGCGAGATTCACGGCCGCAGTAGTCCGCTCCACGTCCTCCGGATGGATGCCCGCGACATATTCCGACAACGGTGCGCCTTTCTCGCCCTTGGCGGGATCGACTGAGAACATTTGCGCGAAATACGCATCCGAATAGAACGTGTCCGTCGGCACATGCCAGTCGAACGTGCCTATCATTCCGGCGGCACTTAGCGCCTGGCTAAGCCGTTTCTCCGCTCTGGCCAGTTCTCGCTGCGCCACAACGCGTTCAGTTGTCTCGTTCACGATGCAGAGGACGCCGCCTATGTCGCCCGCCTCGTTTCGAACCGGGGAATAGGAGATGTCGAAATAGACGTTCTCCGGATAGCCGTGCCGCTCGATGTAGAACGGACGATCCTTGGCGAAGACGGTCTCACCAGTGTCGAGGACGCGCCTTAGCAGAGGTTCAAGATCGTCCCAAAGCTCCGCCCAATTCTCTCGCGCGGGCCGCCCGAGTGCCCTTGGATGTTTCTCACCGATGGTCGGTGCGTAGGCGTCGTTGTAGAGGGCCACGAAGTCCGCGCCCCAGAACAGCACGATTTGTGCGTTGGCAGGCAGCATGAGGCTGACCGCGCTCTTGAGATGCGCAGGCCATCCGTCAATGGGTCCCAAACTGGTCGTGGACCAATCGAGCGCGCGAATGAGCGCACTCAATTCGCTCCCGCCCGGCAGGAAGTCAGTTTGACATTTGCCGCTGGGACTCGTCTCGCGAGTGGTGCTCATTGCATTGAAGCAAACAGGACTTTGCGACCGGAGACAAGAGCCGCGTTCTCCTGCCACTCCCTTAGTCAACTGAGCCAGTTGAGGCAAATGAGCTAACAATGGTTATTCGGGCAATATCCGGTTCGGGTCATGAGCCGCCGATGACGCCCAAGCCGGGCGGCTTCCGCTTTGCCATCGGAAGCCGACGCCAGCGGTGCACGCTTCGGACGGTCAGGCCTTCGAGATCCCGCCGTCGATCACCGGTCCCATCGGCTCGTAGCGCTCGCCGCTGAAGCGCACCAGTTGCAACTGCTCGAGCGGATAATAGTCTGATGGCGAGGTGTTGATCCGGATGCCGGGCAGCAGCATGTCGGATTCGAAATCCTTCAGGTTGGCGGCCTGCTTGATGATGCTTTCGGACGAGACGTCGTCGCCACACTGCTTGAGCACCTGGACCAGGATCTGGCTGGTGAGATAGCCGGTGACGGCGTAGATGTCGTTCTTGGCCGCCGCCGGATCGTATTTGTCGAGGAAGGCGCGCCATTTCTGGATGGCGGGATCGTTGTCCCAGGCGGCGTCGACGGGATCCTTGAGGTAGGCGCTCGAAATGATCCCCTTGGAGACGTCGAAGCCCGCGGCCTTCAGCGTCGAGCCGGCGGATGAGGCGTTGTTGCCGATGTAGTGCGCCGGCTGCCAGCCGAGCTCGGCGATCTTCTTGATGCCCTGGGCGGCGAATTTCGGCGTGGTCATGCTCATGAACACGTTGGCGCCGGCGGATTTGCAGCGGACCACCTGGCTGTCGATGGTCGGGTCGGCGGTCTCATAGGACAGCTCCGCCACGATTGCGGACGTCCTGGCGCCAAGTCCGTCCTTGAAACCCTTCAGCACGTCGCGGCCGAAATCGTCGTTCTGGTAGACGATGCCGATTTTGGGATCGTTCTGTGTCGACAGCACATGCTGCGCGAAGGCGCGGCCCTCGATCTGGTAGCAGGGCTGGAAACCCATGGTGTAGGGGAAATTCTTGTAGTCGCCGAACTTGGTCGCGCCCGAGGCAATGAAGAGGTGCGGGACCTTCTTCTGGTTCATGTACTTCATGATCGCCGCGTTGGTCGGCGCGCCGAGCGGCGCGAACAGCACGTCGATCTCGTCGCCTTCGACCAGCTTGCGCGCCTGCTCGACGGTCTTGGCCGGGCTGTAGGCGTCGTCATACGTGATGTACTTGATCATGCGGCCGTTGATGCCGCCTTGCTCGTTGATCATCTTGAAATAGCCGCCGGGGGTGCGGCCGATCGACGAGTAGACCGCAGCCGGTCCCGAATAGGCGTCGATGTTGCCGATGACGATCTCGGTCTTGCCCTCCGTCTTGCCCTTGGCGATCGCGGGCCCGCCGAGCAGCACCGTGGCTGACGTGGCCGCGGCGCCCTTGATGAGATGACGGCGCGATAGCCGGGGCGAACGGTTCCTTGTCATTGCAGTCCTCCGCTTCTTCTTGTTGGCCGTTTTGGCATTATTGGCCGTCTGGCAGCCTCTGACGGGCATGTCGGCGCGCAGCATTCCACAGCGGTGCCTTGGGACTTGTGTGCAGTCGCTACCATCTGAAATTTTCGCGCGATGTCAGCCGCGGAGGCCGCGTTCCCCATCCTCGGTTACCGACAAGCCGCCCGGGATTGCTATACTGCGGCGACTGTCGTGATGATCAGAGCAGGGTGGACCGATGGCGAAAGCGTTGGAAGGCAAGGTAGCGGCCGTGACCGGGGCGGCGTCGGGGATTGGACTGGCGAGCAGCGAGGCGATGCTGGCCGCGGGCGCGCGCGTGGTGATGGTCGACCGCGATGCCGCCGCGCTGCAAGCGCTCGCCCGCGAGCACGGCGATGCGGTGGTCCCGCTGGTGATCGACCTGCTCGATCCCGGGGAGTGTGCGAGCTTGCTGCCCAAGGTGCTCGAGAACACCGGCCAGCTCGACATCCTGCACGCCAATGCCGGCATCTATGTCGGCGGTGACCTCGTCGATGCGGATACGATTGCGATCGACCGGATGCTGAACCTCAACGTCAACGTCGTGATGAAGAACGTGCACGACGTGCTGCCGCACATGATCACGCGCGGCACCGGCGACATCATCGTCACAAGCTCGCTCGCCGCGCATTTCCCGACGCCGTGGGAGCCGGTCTATGCGTCGTCGAAATGGGCGATCAACTGCTTCGTGCAGACGGTGCGGCGCCAGGTGTTCAAGCACGGCATCCGCGTCGGCTCGATCTCGCCCGGGCCCGTAATCAGCGCGCTGCTGGCGGACTGGCCGCCCGAGAAGCTTGCGGAGGCCAAGGCGGCCGGAAGCCTGCTGGAGGCCAGCGAAGTCGCCGAGGTCGTGATGTTCATGCTGACCCGGCCGCGCGGCATGACCATCCGCGACGTCGTGATGCTGCCGACGAACTTCGATCTGTAACGGCGAGCGCCGCGCCTCAGGCGGCGCTGCGATCGGTGGCGGGCGCCGGGCTGTGCTGCGTGAGGCGGCGCAGTGCGGCGACATTGGTCGCGACGGAAGCCATCCGGCACCGCGCCTTGCCTTCGGATTTCGCCTCGTACAGCGCGGCGTCGGCGGACGCCAGCAGCTGTTCGGCCTCGGTGCCGTGCTCAGGCGACACCGCGATGCCGACGCTGACGCCGACCTCGGCCGAGATGCCGCCCGCGAGCTGATAGGGCATCGTGACGGTCTGGATGATGCGCTGGCCGGCCGTGAGCGCCTGTTCCGCCGTGACGCCGTTGACCAGCACCACGAACTCGTCGCCGCCGAGCCGTGCGATTACCGCGGTTTCGGGCAGCGCACGCCGCAGCCGCTCCGCGGTCAACATCAGCACCTGATCGCCGGCGGCGTGGCCATAGGTGTCGTTGACCGGCTTGAAATTGTCGAGGTCGAAGAACAGCAGCGCAAAGGGCCCGCCATTCCCGGCGGGGGCCGCCAGCTTTGCGTTCAGCGCCGCGACGAAGCCGGCGCGATTGCGCAGGCCGGTCAGGGTGTCGTGATGGGCAAGATGGCCGTTCTCGCGCTCGGCGCGCATCGTGGCGATCAGCATCTTGTTGAGGCGGAAGGCCGCCACCGTCATCGCCGTGAGATACAGCGGCACCTGCATGACGACGATGAAGAGCAGCGGCTCGCCGGCAAGGGCCGCGCCCGGAACGATCGGGCCGAGGCTGAGCAGGATCATGGTGCCGGCAAGGCGCGGGGCGCTGAAATTGCGGAAGCAGATGCCGCCGACCATCGCCGCCGCCGATAGCGAAGCCAGCAGCGCAACCACCCAATCGCCGCTTGCGAGGCTGATCAGGATGCCGAAGCCGACGCTGGCGCTCCAGGCGACTGCAAGCACGAGATGCAAATCGGTCGGGGTCGGCTGCTGCTCGCGCGCGGCGCGATGCGCAACCACGAGCACGGCGAGGCGCGAGAGGCAGATGACGAGTTCGAGGACGACCCAGGTGATGAACAGCGCGGTCGGCTCGCGGATCGCAATCACGGCTGCGACTGCGACCGTATTGACCGCGCCAGCCGCAAACACCGGCAGCGAGCCGTAGAGATCCCCGATCAGCGCCGCGCGGATGTCGTCAGGTACGCCCGGTCCGGCGTCGGCGAGCCAGCGCGTCACGCCCCAGCGCGGCTGGCTGTATCGTCCTTTTTCGGACTGCATTGTTCTTGCCTCGTACTTTCACCGCGCAACTGACCCGGCCCGACCTAACAGGCGTTTAAGGCCGGCGCCGATCGCGCGGCGTGATTGACGGCAGGTAAACCCGGCGGGCGATCGCGCCGCAGAAATACCGACGCCGGAGGTCGCGACGCGGCTTGGTCGCGACGATCGGGTTCGGCCGGCGGCGAGAAGGATGAAGTCTGCGCCAATGCCGGCCTTGCCAGGGTGGCGGACGCGTTGAAACAGCGCGGACGCCGCGTCGGCAGACTATGACACGTGAAAAGGGAAGGACTGCCGCGGCCGTTGCGTTACACGGCGAGGAGCTGTTGTTCGGCCGCGCCGCCGGCGGGCTTCGGCTTCTTCGCCTTGGCGGGCGCGAACAGATTGCTCGCGGCAAGGCCCGCGGTGTCGGCGACGGTCGGATCACACGACACCATGGCCGCGACGATGGCGCCGTCGATCAGCAGCGCGAGCTGGTGCGCGAGCACGGCCGGCTCGGCCGCGCCCATCTCGCCGGCGAGCTTCTCGATATGCGCCAGCACCACCTTCTTGTGCTTCAGCGCGATGTTGCGGAACTGCTTGGCGTCCTTGTCGTGCTCGGCGACCGCGTTGATGAAGGGGCAGCCGTAGAAGCGCTCCTCGGCGAACCAGGTCTTCAGGGCAGGGAAGATCCGCGACAGCTTGGTCTGCGGATCGCCGCCGCCGGCCTCGATCGCGCCGATGAACCATTCGCGCCACTGCCGGCCTTCGCTCTCCAGCACCGCATGCACGAGGTTGGTCTTCGAGCCGAACAGCTTGTAGAGCGTGGTCTTCGCGGTTCCGGCCTCGTCGATGATCGCATCGATGCCGGTGGCGTTGATGCCGTTCTTGCAGAACAGATGGGTTGCGGCGTTCAGCAGGCGCCCGCGCGCCGATTCATCGTCGCCGGCGGTGAACGCGGCGGCAGATTTTTTCTTCGCAAGCGATTTGGCCATGCGCGTCAGTAAATCGGAGCGCGGCAGAATCATCAAGTCGCATCTTCATGCCCCTATCGACGCGCTGAAAATCATCGCGGTCGCGCGCCATCTGCTTGGCGATTGAGCAGGCCGGCGCTGATCAATCCGCAGGCAGCCCTGCTTAAGCGCCTGCGGGATTTCGCCTTTTGATTTGCGGCGGGATTGGCACGCTTCGTGCAGGAAACAGACCGTTCGGTATCCTGACCAAATCCATCGCTCCCAGGGAGAAAACTGATGACCGCTGTCGCCCAGAAAACCGCACTGACCGGCTGCCTCGCGCCGATCGACAAAGGCGGGCTCGAGCAGCTGATTGCCAATGGCAAGGCCAACCCGAAGGTGATCAAGACCTTGAAGTGCAAGACGGTGGCCGAGGGCAAGTTCCGTCACGCCAACTACATCCGCAACCTCGCGCCCTACATCGTCGACGAGCCGCCGGGCCTGCTCGGCGACGACACCGCGCCCAATCCCTCCGAGGCCTCGCTCGCCGCGCTCGGCTCCTGCCTTGCGGTCGGCCTGCACGCCAACGCCGTGCATCGCGGCTGGATCGTCAACAAGCTCGAGCTCGAGCTCGAGGGCGATCTCAATATCACCGCGGTGTGGGGCACCGGCGACGTCAGCGAGAAGCCGGTCGGCTTCACCGACGTCCGCGTCAAGGTCGACATGGAGTGCGAGGGGGTCTCGCAGGCCGAGATCGACGCGCTGGTGGCGCATGTGAAGAAGTGGTCGCCGGTCGCCAACACCTTCACCCGTCCCGTCAATCTCGAGGTCAGCGCGTAAACGCCCGACCGGCAATTTCAAGGTGCGGAGATCATCCATGGGTTCACTGGCTTTATCGCGGGTCGCAGCTCAAGATCCCGCACCGACCATTGCGGACGAGGTTGCCCGCCTTGCCCGTCAGGAGCTGGCGCCGATCGCAGCCGCGGTCGATGCCGGCTCGGTCTATCCCGGCGAATTCCTGCGCCGGCTCGGCAAGGTCGGCGCCTGGAGCAGCCATGTGCCGCAGGAGGGGCCTGCCGACCTGCGCTGGGCCATCCAGTCGATGGCGGCGCTCGGCGAGGTCTGCGGCGCCACCGCCTTCATGGCGTGGTGCCAGAACACGCTGGTCTGGTACGTCGCCAATTCCACCAACATGAAGCTCGCCGCGCGCTTCGGTGACTGCTTCGCCCGCGGGCGCGCGCTCGGCGGCACCGGGCTCTCCAACCCGATGAAGAGCTTCTTCGGCATCGAGCGGCTGAAGCTGAAGGGCCGCAAGGTCGATGGTGGCTACATCGTCCGCGGCGCGCTGCCCTGGGTGTCGAACCTCGGGCCCGGCCATTACTTCGGCACGATCTTCGAGCGCGAGGACGAGGGCACCAAGGGCGAGCCGGGCGGCATCGCAAGCGGCGAGCTGGGCAGCATCGCAAGCGGCGAGCTGGGCAGCACCGTGATGTTCCTCGCCGACTGCTCCGATCCCGCGATCACGCTGACGCCCTGCAAGCCGTTCCTGGCGATGGACGGCACCGGTACCTATGGCGTCCAGTTTCGCGACGTGTTCGTGCCGGACGAACTGATCCTGGCCGAGCCGGCTGCGCCGTTCGTCAAGAAAATCCGCGCCGGCTTCATCCTGTTGCAGGCCGGCATGGGTCTTGGGCTGATGAAGGATTGCATCAACATCATGGACGAAGTCCATGCGCCGCTGGGACACGTCAACCGCTATCTGCCGCAACAGCCGCTGCAATTCCGCGAGCTCCATGCCGAGTTCGAGAAGGAGGCGATGGCGCTGGCAAGCGATCCCTACAACGCCGATGACAGCTACTGGCGCCGCGTCGTCGCGCTGCGCCTGCGGATCGGCGATGCCAGCGTCGCGTTCGCGCATGGCGCGATGCTCCATTGCGGCGCGCGCGGCTACCTGATGAGCCACCGCGCCCAGCGCAGGCTGCGCGAGGCCTATTTCGTCGCCATCGTCACGCCCGCCACCAAGCAGCTGCGCAAGATGCTGGCGGACGGCTGAAGCATGATCCGGAAAAGTGGAAACCGGTTTTCCCTCGCGACAAACGCGGAACGCGCTTGCGCGGAGATCATGCTCAAACAAGTTCGGGACCACCACAACTGCAACCACAGACAGGAGAGGCTGCCATGACGGACGTTCTGATCACCGCCGGCGAACTTGCCGAGCTCGTCAAGAAAGACCCGTGTGTCATCATCGACACGCGGAATCCGGATGCCTATGCGGCCGGCCATTTGCCCGGTGCCGTCAATGTGCATGACGTCTTCACTTTCCTCGCGACCTCGACGCCGGAGGGCATCCACGAGCTCAAGACAAAATTCGCCGACGCGTTCGGCGCCGCCGGTCTCTCCGGCAAGGAGACCGCGGTGATCTACGAGCAGTCGATGAATTCCGGCTTCGGCCAGTCCTGCCGCGGCTACTACCTGCTGACGATGCTGGGCTATCCCAAGATCAAGGTGCTGCATGGCGGCTTCGATGCCTGGAAGGCGGCCGACCTGCCGGTGACCACCGACGTTGCGGTGCCGGCGAAGGCCGCCTTTGCGATCGTACCGGAGGCCGGCGATATCATGATCGACGCCAAGGCGATGCTGGCGGCGGTCGGCAAGCCCGGCGTTGCGATCCTCGACGTGCGCGACGTCGACGAGTGGATCGGCGAAAGCTCCTCGCCCTACGGCAAGGATTTCTGCCCGCGCAAGGGCCGCATTCCCGGCGCGGTGTGGCTCGAATGGTACCGCATGATGAAGCCGACCGCCGAAGGCCCGCGCTTCAAGTCGAAGGACGAGATCCTGGCCGAGTGCGCCACCGTCGGCATCTCGCAGACCACGCCGGTCTATCTCTACTGCTTCAAAGGCGCGCGCGCCTCGAACACCTTCCTGGCGCTGAAGAACGCCGGCGTGAAGGACGTGCGGATGTACTTCGGCTCCTGGAACGAGTGGTCGCGCGACCCGTCGCTGCCGATCGATGAGGGCTTGCCGACCGCGGCCGTCGTCACCGGCAAGGCGGCATAGAACCTGCATGTTTGTTGGTGTCCGGCGGCGCAAAACGCGGCCGGACGCCGATCAATGAACCGGATCGTGGAGCTCTCTGCGTTTCGGTGCGACAATGGGGCGCAGCATGTCCACGTCAGATGATCCCTTCGACACCGACCGCGTGCTCACGCGATCGGGTTGCGCCTGCGGCTGGCATCGCTCAGCCGCCGAGCATGAGCAGGCCGCGCGCACGCTGCGCTGCGAGCCGGTCGCCGATCTCAGCGAACAGAAGCGTTACGAAGGCATCGTCGCGTCGGCGGTGATGCGGGCGGTGTTTCCGCAGGATGTCGCGCGCCGTGCTTTCCTGAAATCGGTTGGCGCCGCGACGGCGCTCGCCGCGCTGTCACAGGTCTTCCCGCTGAAGACGGCGACGGAGGCGTTCGCCGACGCCGGACCACCGGAGAAGAAGGACCTCAAGGTCGGCTTCATCCCGATCACCTGCGCAACTCCGATCATCATGGCGGCGCCGCTCGGCTTCTATGCCAAGCAGGGCCTCAACGTCGAGGTGGTGAAGACCGCCGGCTGGGCGGTCATTCGCGACAAGACCATCAACAAGGAATACGACGCCGCCCACATGCTGGCGCCGATGCCGATCGCGATCTCGCTCGGCCTTGGCGCCAACGCCATACCGTTCACGGTCCCTGCGATCGAGAACATCAACGGGCAAGGCATCACGCTGGCGATGAAGCACAAGGACAGGCGCGATCCGAAGGACTGGAAGGGCATGAAGTTCGCCATTCCGTTCGACTACTCCATGCACAATTACCTGCTGCGCTATTACCTCGCCGAGCACGGGCTCGACCCGGATACCGACGTGCAGCTTCGCTCGGTGCCGCCGCCGGAGATGGTCGCCAATCTGCGCGCCGACAACATCGACGGTTTCCTCGCGCCCGACAATATCTGCCAGCGCGCGATCTATGACGGGGTCGGCTTCCTGCACATCCTCTCCAAGGAGATCTGGGACGGCCATCCCTGCTGCAGCTTTGCCGCCAGCCGCGAGTTCATCACGACGGCGCCGAATTCCTTCGCGGCGCTGACCCGCGCGATCGTGGATGCCACCGGCTACGCGGCGAAGGCCGAGAACCGCAAGCAGATCGCGGAAGCGATCGCGCCGGCCAACTACATCAACGCGCCGGTGACGGTGCTGGAGCAGGTGTTGACCGGCACCTATGCCGACGGGCTCGGTGGCGTGAAAACCGATCCGAAGCGCGTCGATTTCGATCCGTTCCCCTGGCAGTCCTTTGCGGTGTGGATG
Organism: Bradyrhizobium sp. BRP56; assembly: GCF_020194035.1. Taxonomy (NCBI): domain Bacteria; kingdom Pseudomonadati; phylum Pseudomonadota; class Alphaproteobacteria; order Hyphomicrobiales; family Nitrobacteraceae; genus Bradyrhizobium; species Bradyrhizobium sp. BRP56. Next base: position 15,331 of record NZ_JADYVV010000094.1, on the reverse strand, counting down.
CTGACGCAGATGAAGCGCTGGGGCCAGATCAAGGGCGACGTCGACTACAAGGCGGTCGCCGAGCAGGTCTATCTCGCCACCGATACCAAGAAGGTGATGGCCGAGATGGGCCTCGCGCCACCGGCCACCTCGTACAAGTCGTTCTCGGTGATGGGCAAGAGCTTCGATCCGGCCAAGCCCGACGATTATCTCGCGAGCTTCAAGATCAGGAAATCGTCGTGAGCCCATCTCCGTCGTCCCGGCGAAGGCCGGGACCCATAACCACTGCAGCCGGCGATTGGGCACGGCGTCTCCCCGCGTGCCCGACCGCGACGGCGCGGCGTATGGGTCCCGGCTTTCGCCGGGACGACGCGGTGAGGGAGCTTGCGCGATGACGCTGTCCCTCCGCCTCCGCGCCGCCATCGTCTCGATCGCGCTGCTTGCCGGCTTCCTCGGCGCCTGGCACCTCGCCACCCGCAGCAGCGGCGCGACGGCGGCCATGAGCCCCGAATACGCCAGGCTGATGGGGCTGACCGCGACGCAGGGCAAGTCGGCGATGCCCGGGCCGCTCGACGTCGGCGCCAAGCTGTGGGAGCATCTGAAGCGGCCGTTCTACGACAATGGCCCGAACGACAAGGGGCTCGGCATCCAGCTCGCCTATTCGATCGGGCGCGTCGGGCTCGGCTATCTGATCGCAGTCGTCGTCGCGATTCCGCTCGGCTTCATGATCGGCATGTCGCCTTTGGTCAGCAAGGCGCTCGATCCGTTCATCCAGGTGCTGAAGCCGATCTCGCCGCTGGCCTGGATGCCGCTCGCGCTCTACACGATCAAGGATTCCTCGATCTCGGCGATCTTCGTCATTTTCATCTGCTCGGTGTGGCCGATGCTGCTCAACACCGCGTTTGGGGTCGCCGGTGTGCGCAAGGAGTGGATCAACGTCGCGCGCACGCTCGAGGTCGGCACCATCAGGCGCGCCTTCACCGTGATCCTGCCGGCGGCGGCGCCGACGATCCTGACGGGCATGCGGATCTCGATCGGGATCGCCTGGCTCGTGATCGTCGCCGCCGAGATGCTCGTCGGCGGTACCGGCATCGGCTACTTCGTCTGGAATGAGTGGAATAACCTGTCGATCACCAATGTGATCATCGCGATCCTCTTGATCGGCCTCGTCGGCATGCTGCTCGACCAGGTGCTGGCGCGGTTCACGCGCATGGTGACGTTTCCGGAGTAGCGATGACCGACAGCCGCATTGCAGCCACTTCACCTCGCCCCGCCTGCGGGGAGAGGTCGATCGCGAAGCGATCGGGTGAGGGGGAGTTTCCGCGAGTCTATCTGCCGCCGTGCTCGCGGAGGAAGCCCCTCACCCCAACCCTCTCCCCGCGAAGAGCGGGGCGAGGGAGTGCAGTCCGTTCGTGGAGCTACCGCGGATGACCGACAAGTTCATTTCGATCGAGGGCATTGCGCGGCGCTATCCCGGCGCCGGCGGCGGCGTCACCACGGTGTTCGAGAATTTCTGGCTGTCGATGGCGCGCGGCGAGTTCGGCTGCGTGATCGGCCATTCCGGCTGCGGCAAGACCACGGTGCTGAACATCCTCGCCGGCCTCGACGAGCCGAGCGAGGGCACGGTGATCGTCGACGGGCAGGGCATCGAGGGCACCAGCCTCGACCGCGCCGTGATCTTCCAAAGCCATGCGCTGCTGCCGTGGCGCACCGTATCGGGCAATGTCGCTTATGCCGTCGGCTCGAAATGGCGCAAATGGGACCGTGCGCGGGTGAAGGCGCATGCGCAGAAGTTCATCGATCTCGTCGGGCTCACCGGCTCCGAGCACAAGCATCCGTCCGAGCTCTCCGGCGGCATGAAACAGCGCGTCGGCATCGCGCGGGCGCTGTCGATCACCCCGAAGATCATGCTGATGGACGAGCCGTTCTCGGCGCTCGACGCGCTGACCCGCGGCACGCTGCAGGACGAGGTGCGGCGGATCTGCCTGGAGACCGGGCAGACCACCTTCATGATCACCCATGACGTCGATGAGGCGATCTTCCTCGCCGACAAGATCTTCCTGATGACCAACGGTCCCGGCGCCGTGCTGGCCGAGATCGTCGAGAACCCGCTGCCGAAGGAGCGCGGTCGCATCGACCTGCACCGCCATCCCTATTACTATGCGCTGCGCAACCATATCGTCGATTTCCTGGTCAGCCGTAGCAAGAGTTTTGCCACCGAGGTGACCGGTCACGATCCGCGCCGCGTGCCGACAGTGCGGCCCGGCGTCGGCGAGCCCGTGATCGTCTCGCCGCCACGCGCCGTCGAACCCAATCCCGCGCAGAGCGCTGCGCGCTGAAGCCCAAGGAGGAAACCTGATGAAACGCGAAGACCTCACCGAGAAGCTGCTCGACATCAAGCGCGAGAAGGGCTGGAGCTGGAAATACATCTGCGAGAAGATCGGCGGCTATTCCGACGTGCTGATCACGGGCGCCATCCTCGGCCAGATGAAACTGACGAAGCCGCAGGCGGCGAACGCCGGCGAATTGTTCGGGCTGTCGAAGGCCGAGATCGCGATGCTCAACGAGGTGCCGATGCGCGGCACCGGCACGCCGATGCCGCCGACCGATCCGCTGATCTACCGCTTCTACGAGATGGTGATGGTCAACGGCCCGGCCTGGAAGGCGCTGATCGAAGAAGAATTCGGCGACGGCATCATGTCGGCGATCGACTTCGACATGGCGCTGGAGCGCGTCGCCAATCCGAAGGGCGACCGCGTCAAGATCACCATGAGCGGCAAGTTCCTGCCGTACAAATATTACGGCGCCAGCGGCAACGTGCCTGAATACGGCTTCAAGGAAGAGTGAGGCGAGGGGGCGAATGGCGAGTAGCGAATGGATTCTTGTCCATTCGCTATTCGCACCTCACTATCAGCTACAGGATCGTGCCCGGGTTGTAGCGCGCCGCCTCAGGCTTGGCCTTGGCCAGAGCCTCGACCTGCTCGGCGAAGAAATCGACCTGGGCGCCGGCGTCGCCGGAGTTGGCGCGACCCTGGTCGAGCACGTGCTGCAGTTCGGCTGCGCTCAAGCCAAGACGCTTGTCGGCGGCGAGGCGCTGCAGCAGATCGTTCTGCACGATCTTGCCGGTGCGCAGGTCGCCGATGGCCGCGACGGCATGCTCCTTGATCGCCTCGTGAGCGCCTTCGCGGCCCGCGCCCTTCTTGACCGCTTCCATCATCACCGTGGTGGTCAGCAGGAAGGGCAGATAGCGGTTGAGCTCGGTCTCGACCACGGCTTCGAACACCTCCATCTGGTCAAGCACCGTGAGCAGGGTTTCGAGCAGGCCATCCATGGCGAGGAAGGCATCGGGCAGCATGACGCGGCGGACGACCGAGCAAGAGACGTCGCCTTCGTTCCACTGATCGCCGGCAAGGCCTGCGGCCATCGCGAGATAGCCCTTCAGGATCACATGCAGCCCGTTGATGCGCTCGCAGGAGCGGCTGTTCATCTTGTGCGGCATCGCGGAGGAGCCGACCTGGCCCTTGGCAAAACCTTCGCTGGCGAGTTCGTGGCCTGCCATCAGGCGGATGGTCTTGGCGAAATTGCCGGGCCCGCTGGCGAGCTCGGTGAGCACGCTGACCGCACGGAAGTCGAGGCTGCGCGGATAGACCTGGCCGACGGCGTCGAGCGCCTTCGGCAGGCCGAGGTGGACGAGGACGCGCTGCTCGAGCGCGCGCGCCTTGCCGGCATCGCCGTTGAACAGCGTGATCTGGTCGAGACGGGTGCCGACCGCGCCCTTCAGGCCGCGCGCGGGATAGGTTTGCAGCACGTTGACCAGGCTCTGATGCGCCAGCAGCATCTCCTCGCCGGACATCGCGATGCGCTTGCCGAGCGTCGTGACCTGCGCGGCGACGTTGTGGGTGCGCGCGGTGAACGGGATGTCGCGCAATTGCTTCGCGCGCTTGGCAAAGCGGATGAGTGCGGCGATGCTCTTGGTCTCGATGAGCTGCAGCGCGCGGTAGACCTGCAATTGCTCGACGTTCTCGGTGAGGTCGCGGCTGGTCATGCCCTTGTGCAGGTGCTCGTGACCGGCGAGCTCGCAGAACTCCTCGATGCGCGCCTTGACGTCGTGACGGGTGACGCGCTCCCGCTTCATGATGGAGGCCAGGTTGATCTGGTCCTTGACGCGCTCGTAGCTTTCGATCACGCCATCCGGCACCGCGATGCCGAGATCGCGCTGGGCCTTCAGCACGGCGATCCAGTAGTCGCGTTCGAGGCGGACCTTGCCTTCGCCACTCCAGATGGCGCGCATGGCGGGCGAGGCGTAACGTTCGGCGAGGACGTTGGAAATGTGATCTTGGGACATCCCGCTCTCTTGGCATTGCCTGAGGCTGGCTGCAAGCCGCGACCTGCGATGAATCGTCAGGTCTGGTAACGCCTCGGCCGGGCTTGCGGTGCTGGCGCCAGCATACCAGATTCAGGAAGGCGCCGCTCGGGCAATCCGGGGCGGCGCAGGCATGCTTCGCCCCGCGTCAGAGCGAGAAGGTTACTGCGGCGGGTCCGCAGCTCAGGCCGGCCGTGTTCGGCACGGCCGTGTCACTGGTCCAGTTGTCCTCGCCGTCAGTGGTCTTGTACAGGAACTGGCCGTCGGGTCCCTGGTGGAGGACGTACAGTGTGTCGTTGAACACGACCGGCGCGGCATTGCCGAAATTGCCCGGCGTGTCGGGGACCTGGCGGTCGGCTCCCCAGCTGCCAATGCCGTCGAACCGCTTGAAGAAGAAGAGACCTGTGGGGTCGTTGAAGAACAGGTAGATCCAGTCCTTGTAGGAAGCTGCGCCCGGACCGTTGCTGAGGCCTTCCGTGCCGGCAACCGGATTGCTTCGCCAGGTGCTGCGGTCAAAGGTTGCGTACCAGAAGCGGTTCATGTTGCCAGGTTCGCTATAGCCGGGCCCGCGGCCGAACACGTAGAGCGTGTCGCCGCGCACGACCGCGGACGGGGTGTCGACGTTCTGGTAGGCGACGGAGATGAGATGGTTGGTTCCGGATGTGTTGATCTCGGGTCCGAAGCTGGTGCCGTCGTAGGTCTTGTACATCAGGTCGGACTGGCCGGGATTCGAGTACAGCAGATAGATCAGGCCGTCATACACGGCGGCCGCCACGCCGCCGCCGACGCCGGCCATGTTGGGCACCTGGGCTGCCGTCGTCCACAGCTCGCCGTCATAGACCCTGTAATAGAGGGACTGGTTGATCGGATAGAACACATACAGGTTGGTGTTGAAGACGACGGCTGCCGGCGTGTTGCTGATCCAGGTGTTCCCCGGCATCGGGACATCGCCGCTCCAGGCCTCGCCGTTGAAGACGTTCGTAAAAAATTGCGGACTGTTTCCAACGCCCTTGTGCAGGGAAAACAACCAGCTCTTCATTTTGGAAATCCCCCATGGCGACGAGACGCCGCCTCTGATCATCGGTGTAGATTGATCGACGTGCGCAGGATCGAACGGAATGAACTGATCGTACGCCTGCGCCCGTCGTGTTCTACGTCCGATTCACCGATGGTTGTGTGAAGCTGTTCACTCACCCTTGGAGGAGGAGACCATATATGTCGTGCGCAGACTGAGAATCGCGGCCGCGCAAGGAACGCCGCGACGTGAGCGGCGACTTGTCGGAAGACGGATTTCGAGGAGATGAGAGAAGCGCGAATAGCGAATGGATGCTTTCCGATTAGCTATTCGCTGCGCCCTATTCGCCTTTCGCTGCGGCGAATGCCGCGCGGACCTCCTTCACCGGCGCCATGTCGCGGACGAAGCTGAACGCGCCGTTGTCCTTCATCTCGCGGGCACAGCGCAGGAACGCAGCCAGCGCGTGGCGCTGCATCGCGCCGCCGACGCTGATGCGCTTGACGCCGGCGGCGGCGAGCTGCTCGACGGTCAGGGTCGGATCGGCAAAGCCCATCACGAGGTTGAACGGCTTGTTGATCGATGACACCACGGCCTTGATGGTGGCGAAATCGTAGAGGCCCGGCGAATACAGCACGTCGGCGCCGGCGGCCTCGAACGCCTGCAGCCGCTTGATGGTGTCGTCGAGGTCCTTGCGGCCGTGCAGGAAGTTTTCCGCCCGCGCCGTCAGCGTGAACGGGAAGGGCAGCGCCCGTGCGGCTTCAACCGCCGCCTGGACCCGCTCGACCGCCAGCGAGAAATCATAGATCGGGCGCTGCGGGTCGCCGGTCGAGTCCTCGATCGAGCCGCCGACCGCGCCGGCCTCGGCGGCGAACCGGATCGCCTCGGCCGCGAGCTTCGGCATGTCGGCGCCGCATTTTTCCAGATCGGCGTTGACGGGCAGGTCGGTGGCCTCGGCGATCACCCGGCAATTCTCGATGATCTCGTCGAGGCTGACGGTCGAGCGGCCAAGCGTGTTGGCGAGCCCGAGGCTGGTGGTCGCAAGCGCCTCGAAGCCCATGGATGCGAGCAGCTTGGCCGTCCCGGCGTCCCACGGATTTGGAATGATGAAGGCGCCGGGCCGCTGATGCAGCTCGCGAAACCGTGCTGCCTTGTCCGCCTGGGTGCGCATGTGAACTCCTGCTGTTGTCAAAAGCGACTGAAAGCAGCGATAGGGCGGTTTCGCCCATCAGACAAATTTGTTATTTCTCTCGATATCATCAGCTTTTTGCATGAGGAGAGCGATGGACAGCGACGCGCTCAACACGTTCCTGGTGGTGCATCGGCGCGGCGGGATCTCGCATGCCGCCAAGGCGCTGCATCGCTCGCAGCCGGCGATTTCGCGGCGCATCGCGCTGCTCGAGCAGGAGCTCGGCGTGCCCCTGTTCGAGCGGATCGCGGGCAAGACGCGGCTGAGCGATGCCGGGCGGGTGATGGTGCCTTATGCCGAACGCGCGGTGGCGGCGGCGCAGGATGCCGAGAACGCGGTGCGCGCGCTGCTGCGCGACAATTCCGGCCCAGTGGCGCTGGCGGTGACCGGCACGCTCGCCGGCGAGCGGCTCTCGAACGTGTTGAAGCGCTTTGCCCGCCGGCACCCGGACGTTGCGCTGACGCTGCGCACCGCCACCAGCGCCGAGGTCAGCGACCTGATCCGGCGCGGCGAGGCGACGATCGGGTTGCGTTACGACCGCGACCGCTCGCGCGACCTCGATTGCGAGGTGCTGTTTGCCGAGCCGCTCGGGGTGGTCTGCGCGCCGGACCATCCGCTGGCGGGACGCCGGGTCGGCAAGCTTGCCGATCTCAGGGATGAGCGGTGGATCGCCTTCCCGGAGGTGCCGGGACGCCGCGAAATCACCGCCTCGCACGTCTTCGCCCTGTTCCTGACGCACGGGCTCGGCGAGGTCGCCTGGACGCCGGTCGACAGCCTGACGGCGCAGAAGCGGCTGGTCGAGGCCGGGCTCGGGATCGCGCTGCTGTCACAAAGCAATGCGGCGGAGGAATTGGGTAGCTCCAGGATCGCGACGATCCGCGTCGGCGATCTCGCCGCAAGTCACGAAGTCGTCGCCGTGACGCGGCACGGCGGCTTCCTCAGCGCCGCCTCGCGCCGTCTGCTCGACATCCTCCGTGCCGACTTCACCAAGACGAGGGGCACAAACACGTCGCGCCGGAACGGTGTCCGGCGCGCGTAAAAGTCGACTTGGTAGGGTGTACCGGGAACTCAGCTCCCAGCCTTCACCTGCGCCGCGGCCACCGCCAGCAGCTCGTCCATCTTGGCGCGGATATCGCGCTCGGTGACGGCCTGGTCCTTGGCGGAGAGGTCCTTCAGAACCTTGTGCAGCACGTCGTTGTCGCCGGCTTCCTCGAAGTCGGCGGCGACCACTTCCTTGGCATAGGCGCTGGCGGCATCGCCGGTGATGCCGAGCTTCTCGGCGGCCCACAGGCCGAGCAGCTTGTTCCGGCGGGCTTCAGCCTTGAACTTCTGCTCCTCGTCGAGGGCGAACTTCTTCTCGAAACCTTCCTCGCGCTTGTTGAATTCGCTCATGGCTGAAGTTCCAATTTCCTTGCTGAATGAGGGCCGCCGCGCGTTGCGGCAGCCCCTGTGCCTGCCTAGATAGGTGGGAGGAATCGGCAAGACAACGAGCCGTTAAGCCGCAGGCAAAACTGGCGGAATCGGCCCTTTATGATAGGGCGGTATAAGTGCCCTCAAGGGGGCACTATCGATTGTGCTGGATGGGCCAATCGGATAGGTTGCCAACAGGCATGGTTCTTGTTCTGTTTCCAGTTGGATTGCCCAGGTTCCAGGCCTCCGCGGCAGCTCCGTCGTGGGTCGTAACCCCAAGTCATCCGGAGCACCCAAATCCATGGATTTCAACAAAACACGGTACATCCCAATGAGCCGTCGACGCCGTATTTATGAAGGCAAGGCCAAGGTGCTTTACGAAGGCCCCGAGCCGGGAACCCTGATCCAGCACTTCAAGGACGACGCGACCGCGTTCAACGCCAAGAAACACCAGGTGATCGAGGGCAAGGGCGTCCTCAACAACCGGATTTCGGAGTACCTGTTTCAGCACCTCAACGACATCGGGGTGCCGACCCACTTCATCCGCCGCCTCAACATGCGCGAGCAGCTGATTCGCGAGGTCGAGATCGTGCCGCTCGAGGTGGTGGTGCGGAACGTGGCCGCCGGCTCGCTGTCGCAGCGGCTCGGGATCGAGGAGGGCACCCAGCTGCCGCGCTCGATCATCGAGTTCTATTACAAGAACGACCAGCTCAATGACCCCATGGTGTCGGAAGAGCACATCACCGCCTTCGGCTGGGCGACGCCCCAAGAGATCGACGACATCATGGCGCTGGCTATCCGCGTCAACGACTTCCTGACCGGCCTCTTCCTCGGCATCGGCATCCGCCTCGTCGACTTCAAGATGGAGTGCGGGCGGCTGTTCGAGAACGAGATGATGCGGATCATCGTCGCCGACGAGATCTCGCCGGACTCCTGCCGGCTGTGGGACATCAAGTCGAACGAGAAGCTCGACAAGGACCGTTTCCGCAGGGATCTGGGCGGCCTGCTCGAGGCCTATACCGAGGTCGCCAAGCGGCTCGGCATTCTGATTGAGAACGAGCGGCCGGCCGGTAGCGGCCCGGTGCTGGTGAAGAGCTAAGCTGAAGGGACGACCGTGAAGGCACGTGTGACTGTGACATTGAAGTCGGGCATCCTCGATCCGCAGGGCAAGGCGATCGAGGGTGCGCTGAAATCGCTCGGCGTCGACGGCGTCGCCAGCGTTCGCCAGGGCAAGGTGTTCGACATCGAGCTCGCCGCGACCGACAAGGCCAAGGCGGAGGCGGCGCTGAAGGCCGCCGCCGACAAGCTCTTGGCGAATACCGTGATCGAGAACTATCGGGTCGAACTGCTCTAGGCCGCATCGCACATGAAATCAGCCGTCCTCGTCTTCCCCGGCATCAACCGCGAGCGCGACATGGCGCGCGCGCTCAAGCTCGCATCCGGCAATGAGACCGCGATGGTCTGGCATGCCGAGACCGCGCTGCCCAAAGGCACCGACCTCGTGGTCGTGCCGGGCGGCTTCTCCTACGGCGACTACCTGCGCTGCGGCGCGATCGCGGCGCGCGCGCCGGTGATGGACGCGGTGCGCGACTTCGCCGCCAAGGGCGGGCTCGTGCTCGGCGTCTGCAACGGCTTCCAGATCCTCTGCGAGTCCGGGCTGTTGCCGGGCGTGCTGATGCGCAATGCGGGGCTCAAGTTCATCTGCCGCGACGTGCATATGCGCGTCGAGCGCTCCGACACCCCGTTCACCCGCGGCTACAATGCCGGCCAGGTGATCCGCGTGCCGGTGGCCCACGGCGAAGGCAATTACGAGGCGGACGAGGAGACGCTGAAGCGGCTCGAAGGTGACGGGCGGGTGCTGTACCGCTACTGCTCGCCGGAGGGCGTGGTCGACGAGGCCTCCAATTTGAACGGCGCCGCGCATTCGATCGCCGGCATCGTCAATGAGCGCGGCAACGTGCTCGGCATGATGCCGCATCCCGAAAACCACGTCGAAGAGATCATGGGCTGCACCGACGGCCGCGGCCTGTTCGCAGGCCTGGTCCAGCAGTTCGAAAGGGCGGCGTAATCACCATAGCGTTTTCGAGCGAAGTGGGGACCGGTTCGCGTGAAGAAAACGCGTCAGAATAAAATGCTGCGGCGGTGGTGCGTTGCCGCGGCTGCGGCGCTTTTGCTTGCGACGTCGGCCTATGCCCAGGACTTCCCGAAGCGTCCGATCACGATGATCGTGCCGTTCACGGCCGGCGGCACCTCCGACGTCATCGCCCGCGCGGTCGCCGACCAGATGAGCGCCGCGCTCGGCCAGAGCATCATCATCGAGAATGTCGGCGGCGCCGGCGGCTCGACCGCGCTCGCCCGCGCCGCGCGCGCCGAGCCGGACGGCTACACCATCGCGATCGGCAATGCCGGCACCAACGCCGCGACCTACACGATCTATCCGAAGCTGCCGTTTACGCCTGACTCCTTCGCGCCGATCGCGGTGGTCGCCAAGACCTTCGGCATCGTCGCGCTGCGCAAGGATTTTCCGGCCAAGGACCTCAAGGAATTCATCGACTACGCCAGGAACAATCCGGGCAAGGTCAATCTCGGCCATGCCGGCGTGGGCTCCTCGAATTACCTGATCTGCAAGAGCTTTGTTCATGCCGCCGGCATCGACGTGCAGCTGGTCGGCTATCGCGGCGCGGCGCTTGCGCTGACGGACGCGATCGGCAGCCAGATCGACGGCGTATGCGATGCCGCGGCCTCGGTGTCGCAGGCGATCGACGACAAGCTGGTGAAAGCGGTCGTCGTTGGCTCGACCGTGCGGCTGGCCTCGCTGCCGGAACTGCCGACCTCGGCCGAGGCCGGACTGCCCGAGTTCGAGGCGCAGGGCTGGAACGGCCTGTTCGCGCCGAAGGGCACACCGCCCGAGATCATCGCCAAGCTCAACGCCGCCGCGCGCACCGCGGTTGCGAGCGAGGCGGTGAAGAAGCGCTTCGCCGACCTGTCGACCGTCGCCCCCGACGCCAATGAGCTCGCGCCTGAGATGCTGCAGCAGCTCGTGACCCGCGACGTCGCGAAATACCGCGCCCTGCTGGCGGACGATAAGAAGTAGAGGGTCATCGTCGCTGCGTTGGCTCTGCCCTCGACGCGGTCGCCGAGGCGGCGAGCCTTGCGTCAGCCGCTCGCCAGACTGGCCTGAAATTTGCTGGTGATCTCCCGATCGATCAGGACGGGAGCGCATCATGCTCATTCGCAAGGCTCACTGCACGATTGCGTTCCTATGCGCGCTGCTGTGGTCGCATTGGGCGATGGCCGAGACCACGTTGCGCATCGCCATGACGGCGTCCGATATCCCGACGGCCACCGGGCTGCCGAATAACGGCTTCGAAGGCATGCGCTTTCTCGGTTATCCGATCTTTGAAGGTTTGGTGCTGTGGAATCTGAGCGGAACCGACCGCTTGGCGACTTTGCGTCCCGGACTCGCGGAGAAATGGGAACAGGACCCCGTCGACAACAAGACCTGGATTTTCCATCTGCGCCAGGGCGTCAAATTCCACGATGGTACCGATTTCAATGCCGATGCCGTGATCTGGAATCTCGATCGCTACTTCAACAGCGAGAGCCCGCAATTTGAGCCGCCGAGTTCGGCGATGTCGCGGGCGCGGGTCCCGGTGATGGGCAGTTACCGGAAGATCGATGACGCAACGGTGGCGATCTCGACGACGAAGCCGGCATCCTATTTTCCCTATATGGCGGTCTATCTTCTGTTCACCTCGCCCGCCTCATTCGAAAAGGCCGGCCGCGACTGGGCCAAGGTCGCGACGTTGCCGGCTGCCGGCACCGGGCCGTTCCGCATCACCAGGATTGTGCCGCGGCAAGAGGCAGATCTGGCGCGTTGGGACAAGTATTGGGACACGAGCAAGACAGCGAAGGTCGACAATGTCGTGTTGCTGCCGATCCCCGAGGCCAATTCGCGGCTGGCCGCCTTGCGTGCCGGCCAGGTCGACTGGATCGAAGTGCCGCCGGCCGATGGCGTCGACTCGCTGAAATCCGCCGGCTTCACCATTACCACCGGCTCCTATCCGCATGTCTGGCCGTGGTTCTACAACATCGGCGCCGCCAACAGCCCGTTCAAGGACGTCAGGGTTCGCCAGGCCCTGAACTACTGCATCGATCGGGACGGGCTGGTGTCCCTGCTCAACGGGACCGCAGAGCCGTCGGTCGGCTGGCTCAAGGCCAGCGATCCCGATTTCGGCGCGCCGGTCAATCACTACAAGTTCGATCCGACCAAGGGCAAGGCGCTGCTTGCCGAGGCGGGTTACACGTCGGCGAAGCCATTGGCGTTCAAGGTGCTGATCTCGAATTCAGGCTCGGGGCAGATGCTGCCCCTGCCGATGAACGAATTCCTCCAGCAGAACCTGAAGGAAGCCTGCGGGGTCGATGTGGAATTCGACGTCATCGAGTGGCAGGTGCTCCTGACGGCGGCCCGGGCCACGCCCGACAGCCCAACTTTGCGCGGCGCCATGGCGCTCAATATCAGCTCGCCTTCGTCGGACGCCGGCGTGATGGCGCGCTATTTCCTGGCCGCCAATTTTTCACCGAACGGTTTCAATTTCGAGCAATGGAAGGACGACGAGTTCGAAGCCGCACTCAAGACGATTTCGGAAGCGACCGATCCGAAAGTGATCTCGGCGGCTTACCGCAAGGCGCATGAGCGCCTCGTCGACGATCCGCCCTGGCTCTATATTGTCCACGATCTGAACCCTCGCGCGATGAGTCCGAAGGTGAAGGGTTTTGTGTCGCCCCAATCGTGGTTCGTCGACCTCACGCTGGTCAGCGTGCAATAAGCCGGGATCCAGCATCGTCGCCCGCATGGCTGCGCCCGAGTGCGAGCGAAGCGGTGAAGAAGCGGTTCGTCGACCTGTCGACGGTCGTACCCGACGCCAATGAACTCGCGCGCCGAGGTGCTGCAGCAACTCGTGACGCGCGACGTCGCGAAATACCGCGCCCTGCTGGCGGACGACAAGAAGTAATTCTTGTTGGTCATTCCGGGGCGCGTCGTTAGACGCGAACCCGGAATCTCGAGATTCCCGGTTCGATGCTAGCGCATCGCCCCGGAATGACGTGGCTTGCTGAGACTGCTATGGTGCTCACAGCCGCCTGAGCCAGCGCTTGACCGCTTCGGCGGGCACCGTCATCGCGGCGACGCCGGCCATGACAAGCAAGAGGCCGAGCGCGAGATTCGACGGCACGGATTCCCCGAGCAGGATCACCGACAGCGCGACGCCGATCGGAATGCGAAGATAACCTTGCGCATTCGTCGTCAGCGTGCCGAGCCGCGTCAGGCACATGTAGAACAGCATCAGGCCGAACGCGCTGGAGAAGATGCCCATCACGACGGTGGCGACCAGCGCCTGCGGCGTCGGGTGCAGCGTCCAGGGATGGTCGACGATCAGGGCGACCGGCAGCAGCACGGTGCCGCCGAACAAGAGCGAGCCGGCCGCCACGACCATCGGATCATAGTCCGACAGCCGAAGCCCGAAGATCGTGGCGCAGGCGAACGAGACGGTGGCGAGCAGGATCGCGATCTCGGCGAAGATCTCCTTGCCGAAGCCCGAGAGCGCGTCGAGGCCGATGATCGCGACCGTGCCGGCGAGGCCGAGGATCGCGCCGACCAGCTTGAGCAGCGAGGCCGGCTCGTGCCGCGTGATCGCCCAGGTGATGAGGAAGGCGAAGATCGGCGTCGTCGAGGCCAGCACCACGGTGTTGGATGCCGGCACGTAAAGCTGCGCCCAGGTGATCACCAAGAAGGGGATCGTGGAGTTGATGGTCTGCTGGAAGGCGAACAGCTTCCAGGCCTTGAGGTCGGTCGGGATGCGGATGCCGCGAATGCGCAGCACGATGAGCAGGAAGGCGGCGGCCACCAGCGAGCGCGCGGAAATGAAGGTCACCGGTGGGATCGAGCCGAGCCCGATCTTGGTCAATGGATAGGTAGAGCTCCAGCAGAAGGCCAGCGCCAGCAGCAGCGCATAGTCGCGCCAGCCGCGCGCGCCCGGCGCTGGCGTAGGCGAGGTGGGCACTTTCGCGGGAGCCGTCACGCCGCCCGTTTTCGCTGTGCTCTTCGGCACCTTGATTTGGCTCCCTTCGCGCATTGGCGCGCGAAGCAGCAATCTAGCGCGGCGGCGCGATGCAAGGCTAGGGTATTGAATTTACGCCGATATCCCGCTTGGAGGAATTGGCGGGCTGCGTCTGTGGGACTGAGGCTGGCGTCGTCCGGGTGCCAATCCGACGCCTCCGGCGTATGCTACCGTTTTGTGACTTGGCCCACACGGGCGTCTGGCTCGTCCTGCTAGGCTCAACAGCATGACGAAGCATTTCAAATTACCGATCATTTTCACTGCACTCGTCGTCGCAACGCAATGCTTTGCTGCGGAGACCAGGGGCGCGGGCTCAACCTTCGTGTCGCCGGTGATGGCGAAATGGATCGATGCCTACAAGGCCAAGACCGGCAACACCGTCAGCTATCAATCGGTGGGCTCGAGCATCGGCGTCGGCCTGATCAAGAAGGCCGCCGTCGATTTCGGGACGAGCGATATGCCGCTCGATCCGAAAGAGCTGGACAGGCTCGGCTTGGTGCAATTCCCGATCGTGATCGGAGGCGTCGTGCCGGTGGTCAACATCGCGGGCGTCAAGCCCGGCCAGATCCAGTTCACCGGACAACTGCTCGCCGACATCTATCTCGGCAAGGTCAAATCGTGGAACGATCCGGCCATTCAGGCGGTCAATCCCGATTTGAAGCTGCCGCGCACGGCGATCACCGTCGTGCATCGCCTCGATGGATCGGGGACGACGTTCAATTGGTCGAACTATCTAGCGAAAGTCAGCGCGCAGTGGAAGGCAAGCGTCGGAGAGGGCACGTCGGTCGAGTGGCCGGTCGGGCTCGGCGGCAAGGGCAACGATGGCGTCGCCTCGCTCGTCGGCCTGATTCCCGGGGCGATCGGCTATCTCGAATACGCCTACGCGCTGCAACGGCTCGACCGGATTTCCTTCGGCCTGGTGCAGAACAGTGCCGGCAATTTCGTCACCCCGGACGCCGCATCGTTCCAGGCTGCGGCGTCGAGTGCGGACTGGACGACGACGCAGGATTTTTACCAGGTCCTCACCAACGCTCCCGGCGAGGACGCATACCCGATCACGGCCACAACCTTCGTCCTGATGCACAAGCAGCCGAAATCGCCCGACGGGTCGGCAACCGCGATCGACTTCCTGGTCCGCCGTGAAGAACGCGGACGAGCGCTGATTTAAGCGATCTTTTGAGCCGGGACAGTTTCGGCGATGGCCCGGATGATGGCACACAGGAGTTGTGCGAGCCATCGCAGGAGCAGGCCGAAGTTGT